>CABUVC010000198.1 GCA_902494855.1 uncultured Collinsella sp. | reverse complement strand
GCGAGGGCCGCGTTCGGGAAAGGGTAAGCCCCGGGCTACATTTCTGCGTTCTCGTTGGGTCTTGAGGGACGCTAATAAATAGACTTGCTTGATGCCGCCTCTGTTATCGGGGCGGCTTCTTTTTGTTGAAAACCACCACAAAGGGGGCAGGCACCTTTGTGGTGGTGGGGACGAGCTCGATGCTGTTGTGATCGTTGAGCGGCATGTTAATGGGCGGCTCTACAGAATTTCATCTGGGCTGGCGGGTTTGGTTGTTTTGGGGATGCCGAGTTTGGATGACGCGAAATCGTCAACATTGTCCTTAATTCCGTCTTTGGTGTAGACAGTGACCATATAGGTGCTGTGTCCGAATTCGCCCTTGTCGCGTGTTGCCCAGGCATCCCAGTAGGCGGCCCCGTTTCGCCCTTTGATTTTTCCGACACGGCGGAGTTCTGTTCGCTTTAATCTCTGGTTGCTATAGATGGTTCGACCGGCCTCCTCGGTGAGCCCGCACTGTCCAAGCATCTTGTCGAGGACTTGGTTCATGTGGCGCTCATCGGTGTTTGGTGCGTAGTCGTAGGCGAGGGTGATGAAGTCGAGTGGCTGGTCGTCGATTAGATAGTTTAGCGTCTGAGGTCCAAGGCAGAAATAGGGGGAGCATCCGTCGATCTGACCGAGCAGTGGCAACTTTGACTGCCAACTTCCGGTGGGAATTCCATCTTCGTAAAACACGCCGCGACAGATAAAGGAGAGCGAGGTGGCACGCGAGCCGGCGTCGACCATTCCGCATAAATCGAAGGGCGAGGTGATACCAAGGGAAAAGGGCGTTATGACGATAAGGAAGAGCATCACGATGGGTATGGCGAGAATGGCGATGACGTTGCGACCGGTGGAATGAGGCGGCTTCATATGCGCTCCTCGAGACAAAGATCTGTTGAGGATAGGCAGAAATGGATATGTTCAGAGAACAATTCAAGTTTAATCTCATGGCGCGAGATGGTCGACCGTTAGCGTCGAAAACCACCACAAAGGTGCCTGTCCCCTTTGTGGTGGTGAGGAGCGCGCGGCTTCTTTTGGTAATAGTGTTAGCTGGCGGTATCATTAGTGCAGGTGGCGAAGGTTTGCATTGTGGGGTGTTTTGCCGTGAGCCGTTCTGCCCGTATTGGATTGATTGTTTTGGCGCTTGCGATCGCTGTGGTTGGCGCGGGCGCTGTCGGTATGGCATTTCTACCTGCTGCGGTGACGGAGCCGGTGGTCAAGCCTGTGACTCAATCTGTCGAACTTCTGACCGGCGACGACAAGCCCGAGACCATTACCGTTGATTTTGATGAGCAGCCGGCTGTGCTGGGTATTAGCAATTATCCGCGTATTCAGCTTGGGGCCATGCGCTATACCACGGATACAAGCCTGATCGATAGGGCGTCCGAGCTACTCAAGGGCAAAACATTTAAGCGTTGGTACGGATATGCGTCCTATCGGGCAAAAGCGAACGACATGGTTGGCGGATGCCACTCGTCCATCGAGCTGGACACTGCAAACGGCGCAAAGTTATGTGATGTCTCGTACGATCCGGGCTACGAGGGCAATGAGGGTCCGGGCATCTACATCATGGACGGCGATGTCGCCTATGTCATGGAGGGCGACCAGACCGAGCTCAACGATTTTATGGGTCAGTGTATCCAAGATGCCTATAAACAGACCTGCTTGCCTGACCCGCAGACTGCACGCGATAGTGGGTCTGCCCGTACATGGCTGTTCGAGGATGAGATGCCCTGGACCGTCGAATCGGGAAGTACGGGTTCGGCGAAGGAGTAGAGGCCGCGACCACCACAAAGGTGCCTGTCCTCTTTGTGGTGGTTTTCGGTCTGTCTCGATCTGTGACATCTAGGATCAAAAATGGCTGCTAGATGTTACAGATCGAGACGGTAGCGCGCCTGGGCAGCGGCGGGCTGACATCTCAGTACCCTATCCGTAATTCACTCAGAAAATCTTATATATAGAGACTTAGATTTGTGTATAAGATCGCGTAAAGCTGGCAACAATACTTCTCGAACAACGTGAAGCCGCCCCGTAGGGCGGCCGCCCCAAGAGAGGTGATTCCATGAGAATCGATAAGCTAGCAATGACGTCGCGCGAGGCGTTGCAGACCGCCATGAGCACGGCTGCCGACGCGCAGGCTGGCGCGGTGGAGCCGATTCATCTGCTGTCTGCCCTGCTCGGTGCCGGCGAGCGCAATATCTCCGCGATCATCGAGCGCATCGGTGCCGACCCGGCTCAGCTCGCACGCTCCACACAAGATGCCATCGACCATGCGCCCAAGGTGTCGGGCGAGGGTCAGCAGATGGGCCTGTCCAACGAGCTCGTTCGCGTGATCGAGAAGGCCGAGAAAAAGGCCACCAAGATGGGCGACAGCTTTGTGGTGACCGAGCATCTGCTCATGGCACTTGCCGAGGACAAGGGTGAGGCGGGTCGCGTGCTGCGTGACGCCGGCGTGACCAAGGAGCGCATCGAGCAAGTCTACGAGGAACTGCGCGGCGATGACCGCGTGACGTCTGCCGAGGACAAGACGCAGTTTGAGGCGTTGGAGCAGTACGGTCGCAACATCTGCGATCTGGCTCGCGCCGGCAAGCTCGACCCGGTCATCGGCCGTACCGACGAGATCCGTCGTACTATTCAGGTTCTGTCCCGCCGCACCAAGAACAACCCCGTGCTTATCGGCGAGCCGGGCGTCGGCAAGACGGCCATCGTCGAGGGCATTGCTCAGCGAATCGTGGCCGGCGACGTACCGAGCACCCTGCGCGACCGCGACCTCATCGAGCTCGACATGAGCGCGCTGGTCGCCGGCGCCAAGTACCGCGGCGAGTTCGAGGACCGCTTGAAGGCCGTGCTCAAGGAAGTGCAAAAATCCGAAGGCAAGGTCATCCTGTTCATCGATGAGCTCCATACCATCGTGGGCGCGGGTGCCACCGAGGGCTCCATGGACGCCGGCAACATCCTCAAACCGGCGCTCGCTCGTGGCGACCTGCACGCGATCGGCGCGACCACGCTCGACGAGTACCGGCAGTATATTGAAAAGGACCCCGCGCTTGAACGGCGGTTCCAGACTGTTCTGGTGCAAGAGCCGTCGGTCGAAGATACGATCGCCATCCTGCGTGGTCTGGAATCGAGATACGAGGTGTTCCACGGCGTGAAGATCACGGACCCCGCGATCATCGCCGCTGCAACGCTCTCGAACCGGTACATTACAGACCGGTTCCTGCCGGATAAAGCCATCGACCTCATTGATGAAGCCTGCGCCATGATC
>CABUVC010000197.1 GCA_902494855.1 uncultured Collinsella sp. | reverse complement strand
TTCGCTGACTGCGGCCCGGCTGCCTCTCGTTGCTATCGTCGCCTGTGATATGCCGTTTGTCTCTTCAGAGCTAATCGGTGCCCTTGCCGGCTGTGTCGAGGCCGAGGCACTCGACGTGTGCGTGCCGCGCGGGGAGCGGGGGATTGAGCCGCTTTGCGCCGTCTGGCGCCGTGACGCGTGTGCGCCGGTTGCCCAAGAGCTTCTCGCCTGCGACCGCCAGCGCATTCGCTGCCTGATCAATCGCGTTCAAGCTGGTTATATGGATGAGCCGCAGATCGTTAGGGCCGCGGGCTCGACGCTCTGCTTCGAGAACGTCAATACGCCCGAGGAGTTTGCGGCGGCCGAGTTACTCGCCTAGACGATTGGAGTTGCCATGTCTCACGATATTTGCCCCGACACGGGAGAGCCTTGCACTTGCGATGGTTCCGAGCCCTGTACCTGCGGCTGCGGTGGCTGTGGTCATACTGCGGAAGAGGAAGCGGCCGCCGCGGCGTATCGTGAGGCACACCGCGAAGGCCCATCCGGTGATGCTCTCGACTGCGAGCGCAAGATTATCGTGTCGTTTGACAGTACCTTCGATGTGATGGAATGCGAGCAGCTGTGCCTGGATGCCGGCGTGCCTGGGCGCATTATGCCTTTGCCCGGCTCAATTACCGCAGGTTGCGGTCTGTGCTGGGCCATGCCGTTCTCGGGCGATGCGCTCGCCGCCTTCCGCGCTGCCACCGAAGGCCGCATATCCCCCGCCGACTACCATCAGCTCGTCCTCTAGCCACCGGCACCACCACAAAGGTGCCTGTCCCCAATGTGGTGGTTTGGAACACGTGGACGAAACAGGTTTGAAACACGGGTTTTGCATGTCAGGCACACAAAAACGCCTCTACCTGCATCGTAATCAAAACGAAACATCTGCTCGTCGGCTTATGCGAAACTTTCCCGCAACAGTGCGATATTATCCATACACGATAAAGCTCGCGGCGCATGGGGTGCCGCGACCGACACTTTTCGTTTCCCATCATTGGAGGAAGCATGAGCTACACGCAGAAAGTTCTCGAAGAGCTCAAGGCCCGCTATCCCGAGCAGCCTGAGTTCATCCAGGCCGCGACCGAGATCCTCGGCACCATCCAGCCGGCGCTCGACGCCCATCCCGAGTACGAGGAGGCCGCCCTGCTTGAGCGCCTTGTCGAGCCCGAGCGCATCGTTATGTTCCGTGTCCCCTGGGTCGACGACCAGGGCAAGGTCCAGGTCAACCGCGGCTATCGCGTCGAGTTCAACTCTGCCATTGGACCCTACAAGGGCGGCCTGCGCTTTAACCCGACGGTCACCCTGGGCATGCTCAAGTTCCTGGGCCTGGAGCAGATCCTCAAGAACAGCCTGACCACCCTTCCCATGGGCGGCGGCAAGGGCGGCTCCGACTTTGACCCCAAGGGCAAGTCCAACAACGAGATCATGCACTTCTGCCAGTCCTTCATGACCGAGCTCTATCGCCACATCGGCCCCAACACCGACGTTCCCGCCGGCGACCTGGGCGTTGGCGGCCGCGAGGTTGCCTACCTGTTCGGTCAGTACAAGCGCCTGACCAACGAGTGGACCGGCGTCCTCACCGGCAAGGGTCTCTCCTTTGGCGGCTCGCTCGCCCGTACCGAGGCCACCGGCTACGGTCTGGTCTACTTTGTGGACGAGTACCTCAAGAGCCGCGGCGACTCCTTCGAGGGCAAGAACGTCGTCGTTCACGGCTCCGGTAACGTCGCTATCTACGCAGTCCAGAAGGTCGCCCAGCTCGGCGGCAAGGTGCTCGCCTGCTCCGATACCCACGGCTGGGTCGAGGATCCCGACGGCATCGACTACACCGTGCTCGAGCATGTCTACAACAAGAAGCGCTCCGGTCACGATAAGGGCGTCACGCTCGCCATGTATGTTGACGAGAAGCCCAACGCCGTGTGGCACGAGGGCGACGGCCGCGGCGTGTGGCAGCTTCCCTGCGACATCGCGCTGCCCTGCGCTCGCGAGAACACGCTGCTGCTCGAGGACGCCCAGGCGCTCGTCGCCAACGGCTGCAAGGTGGTCGGCGAGGGCGCGAACATGCCCACGACCATCGAGGCCACGACCTACTTCCAGGAGAACGGCGTCGCCTTTATGCCCGGTAAGGCTGCCAACGCCGGTGGCGTGCTCGTGTCCGGCCTGGAAATGAGCCAGAACGCCGAGCACCTGTCCTGGACCTTCGAGGAGGTCGACGGCAAGCTCGAGCAGCTCATGCGCGGCATGTTCCACAACGTGGACGACACCGCCAAGGAGTACGGCCAGGAGGGCAACTTTGTCATGGGCGCCAACATCGCCGGCTTCCTGAAGGTCGCCGACGCCATGCTCGCCCAGGGCGTCTGCTAAATCTTCGCTCGATATGGCATGTGATGAGGCTTCCAGCTATCCGGCTGGGAGCCTTTTTCTATGGTGACGATGGCTGTGCCCCCTCGTTTGGTACACTTAAACGTACTGGACAAGTGAAGAGATGGGGGAGAACGTGCTCAAGTTCGGTACCTACGTCCGTGTTGGAAACGCGGCCGAAGCCTATGAGCTCTTACAGAAGAACCGCAACAACAAGATTGTGGGCGGCGGCATCTGGATGCGCCTGGGTTCGCGTCGCGTGGCGACGGCGATTGACCTTTCGGCCTGCGGACTCGATCAGATCGAGGAGACCGAGACCGAGTTTCGCATCGGCGCCATGTGCACCCTGCGCCAGCTCGAGCGCCACGTCGAGCTCAACGCGCTTGTCAACAACGTCTTTGAGTTCGCCGTCCACGATATCGTGGGCGTGCAGCTGCGCAATACCGCCACGGTGGGCGGCAGCATCTACGGTCGCTTTGGCTTCTCGGACGTTCTCTCCGCCTTCCTTGCTCTTGATTCTTACGTTGAGCTGACGGGCGCCGGCCGCGTGCCGCTCGCCGAGTTTGTCGACATGGGTTACGTGCGCGACGTGATCGAGCACATCGTGGTCGTTAAACACGACTACCGCGCGAGCTACGAGGCCGTACGCAAGGCTGCGACCGACTTCCCCTCGCTGAACGTCACCGCCGCCTGGTGGGACAACACCTGGCACGTCACCGTGGGCGCCCGCCCGCTGCGCGCGACCCTGCTGCAGGGCGAGGCATGTGGCCTGGTGAGCGAGCAGCCTTCCGAGGACGAGCTTCGCGCCCTGGTCGCATCCGTGCGTGCCTTGAGCTACGGCACCAACCTGTGGGGCTCGGCCGACTACCGCCGCCGCATCTCGGCGCCGCTGGCGATTCAGGCCGTGCGTCGCGCCGCC
>CABUVC010000196.1 GCA_902494855.1 uncultured Collinsella sp. | reverse complement strand
GTCAATGCTTCGGGGGTCCAAACACAGCCGTTCACTTCTCGGGAAAAGTATTAGACCTCGAAATATGGGCGGCGTTCGCGAACGGCAACTAGCTTGCGTCCGGTAGCCGGCACTTGGGGCAAAGGGACTGCCCTTTTGCCCCTTCACCATTGCATCGTATCTGGTGTGGAAAAAATATCGCCTGCGTTCTCGCGCCTGCGAAGAGTTCCTGAACCGCTTGAATGGGATGTGACAAAGGGACTGTCCCTTTGTCACATTGATTTGAGAGTGGATGTTGATGAATTTATCGCTGGCCCCTATGGAGGGGATTACCGGGCATGTGTTCCGTCGCGTGCATGCGGAGTGCTTTGGCGCACTCGATTGTTATTACACGCCGTTTTTGCCGCCGCCGCGGGTGGGCAACCGCTTTGGTGGCAAGGCGTTTAAAGAGGTCGATCCTGCCAATAACCAGGGGCTTAACGTAGTACCTCAGCTGATGTCCAAGAATGCGGACGAGTTTGTGTGGGCGGCGCAGGTGCTCGCCGAGATGGGGTACCGCGAGGTCAATCTCAACCTTGGCTGCCCCTCGGGTACGGTTGTTGCCAAAGGCAAGGGTTCGGGCTTTCTGCGCAACCTGGATGAGCTCGAGGTGTTCTTGAGCGACGTGTGCGAACGCTCACCCTTGCCGGTGTCGGTCAAGACCAGGCTGGGGTTGGAAAGCGATGACGAGTACGAACGCGTGCTCGACCTCTATTGCCGCATGCCGCTGGCAGAGCTGATCGTGCATCCGCGCGTGCAAAAGGACCGTTATACGGGCTCGCCGCGTAAAGAGTTTTACGGCGAGACGTTGGAGCGGGCGCCGTTTCCCGTGGCCTATAACGGCGACATCTTTGATCTTGAGGACATGGATGCGCTGGTGGGGGCCTATCCCGGAACACGCCACGTAATGTTGGGGCGCGGCTTGCTCGCGAACCCCGCGCTGGCTCGCATGGTTAAGGGCGGCCCTGCTGCCACGGCCGCTGAGCTGCAGCGCTTCCACGACATGCTGTTTGCGGCCTATGCGGACGAGATTGGGGACAACGCGGTCTTTCGCATGAAGGAGTGGTGGTTCTACGCCAAATGCGCCTTCGCCGATCCCGCGACCGTTCACAAGCTCGTTCGCAAGACCAAAAAGGTCGATGAATACCGCGCTGCTGTCGAGCGCGTCTTTCGCGAGTAGCCGCTTGCGCCTGTTGCCCGCTTTTGTGGCTACTAGTCGTTGGGGACGTTCTTTAACGACTAGTCATTCAAGAACGTCCCCAATGACTAGATTGAAAAGCTGTACGTCAGCATCCAAAGATGTCGGAAAATGTCGACTTTGGATGCTGGCGTACATGTTTGGTTCGTATGGGTTCGGCTCGGTTGGCGCGAACTGGCCGCAGTGCGCGTGCTAGAGCAGGTTCTTCTGCACCCACGCGATGATGTCGCTCGACTCGTAGAGCGGTTTACCGTCGATGAACAGGCAGGGAACCTGGCGCTTTCCGCCGACGGCGATGAGTGTCTGCTCGGCATCGGGGTCGGTCGAGATATTGCGCTCGGGGATGGTCACGCCGTTATCGGCCAAAAAGCGCTTGACCTTTATGCAATACGGGCAGCCGGTCATAACGTAGAGCACGAGTTCGTGATCAGTAGCCATGGTGTCTCCAATCGGTTGAGGTTTCGGTTGAGATACCCAAAGCCGCCGCAGTCTATGCGCGATCCATTGATGACTCGATGGCATGGACCAGAAACGCCGTGGCTCCGGTGCCGCAGGGCTTGTCGTAGTAGTCGATAAAGCGCTGATCGGCAAGATAGCCGTGGGCGAGGCCCAGGTATGCTTCGTCTTGGGGCTCGTGTCCCCAGTTAAGGCCAATCCATCGACGGTGCATTGCTACAAGCTTGCGGGCCTCGCTGCCTTCCGGTTCGCCATCGCCCATGGCAATCGAGAGCTGGCCCAGAACAGCGCGTTCAAGTTCCTTCATGTCGTTCCATGTCTCGGGGTCCATGCCCAGCAGTGCCTCGTTTGCTGCATCGACAGCCTCGTCGCCATAGCGCGCCCGCGCCTCGGCGCCGAAGCGCTCCTCGTTTTCCTGCACGGCGCGCCAGCGCTCCAGCTGCGGCAAGACGGCACCCATGAGTGAGACGGCCTCGTCGAGCGACATGCCGGTGTTTTGTGCCAGGCGCGGGGCACAATCCTCGATCATTGCCTCCATCGTGGTGTCGTAGGTGTACTTGCCGTGGTCGTAGCACCACTTGCAGTAATGGTCGGTCGTGGCGCCCGTGGCGTCGGTGCCGCAGTCGTTGGGCGTGAGTATCATGCCGCAGCTCTGACAATAGTGCTCGGGCATTTCGAGCAGGTGGGACAGCGGTTCTCCGGTTATGGCGGCAATGAGCTTCATCATGTCGATGCCCGGTGTGACTTCGCCGCGTTCCCAACGGCTGACGGCTTGGCGTGTGACGAAGAGCTTGGCGGCGAGTTGCTCTTGGGTAAGATGATGGGCGCGACGGACAGCAATGAGCTTTTCTGCGAAGGCCATAACGGCTCCTTTCTGCTGGTTGTTGGCTTTAAGCATACGCGGCGGCAGGTGCCCTTCCAAGCAACCGTTGGTTGCGCGACGGGGGCTGCGGCGAAGAATTGCGTACAACGTCCCACGCCTCCATGCCGTACAATGACCGGCATGGAACCTATTGCACACATACATACCGATCTGCCGCAGAAGTTCGGCATTCCGCGCAACAGCTTTTTGGCGCCCCATTTGCAGGGACGCATCGTCTTTGAACCGGAATTTGCCTCCAACGCAGCAGTTGAGGGTCTGGATTCCTTCTCTCACCTATGGTTGCTCTGGCGCTTCGAAAACGGCACGCCCGGCGGCACGGCTAAGGACATAGCCGCCGATGCCAAAAAGCAGGACAGGTCCGGAACTAATGCCAAGTGGTCGAAAACCGTGCGTCCGCCGCGTCTGGGCGGAGCCGAGCGCGTGGGCGTGTTTGCCACGCGCAGTCCGTTTCGCCCTAATCCCATCGGTCTCACCTGCGTCAAGCTTGATCGTGTCGAGCTCACCGACGATGGTCCCATCATCCATGTGTTGGGGGCCGACCTGCGCGACGGCACGCCCATCTACGACATTAAGCCCTACATTCCGTTTGCGGATTGCCATCCGGATGCGACCGGCGGCTGGATTGAGGATGCGCCGTGGCAAGAGCTCGACGTCGAGTTTCCGCAAGCGCTGCAGGATATGGTCCCGCCTACAAAGCTTCCTGGCTTGGTTGAGGTTCTTCGCCAGGATCCGCGCCGCGCGGGCAGCAAGCACGAGCCAAACCGTGTTTATCACTTGGCCT
>CABUVC010000195.1 GCA_902494855.1 uncultured Collinsella sp. | reverse complement strand
ATCGGCGTGTCTTACTTCCTGCAGAACGCCGCGCAGCTTCTGTGGGGCGCCACGCCCAAGAACTTCACTTCGCTCGTCACCTTCCAGGTGCCGGAGTTCTTGGCCAAGTTCAACGTAAGCGCCGTCTCGCTCGTCACCATCGTCGCCTGCCTGGTTATCATGGCCGGCCTGATGTTCTTTACAGGTAAGACCAAGATGGGCAAGGCAATGCGTGCCGTGTCCGAGGACAAAGCCGCCGCTCAGCTCATGGGCATCAACGTCAACCGCACCATCTCGATGACGTTTGCTATCGGCTCCGCCCTTGCTGCCATCGCCGGTGTGCTCCTGTGCTCCTACTCGCCGGTCCTGCAGCCCACCACGGGCGCCATGCCTGGCATCAAGGCCTTCGACGCTGCCGTTTTCGGCGGCATCGGCTCCATCCCCGGTGCCTTTGTCGGTGGCATTCTCATCGGCATCATCGAGGCGATGGCGCAGGCCTACATTTCCACGAGCCTTGCCAACTCCATCGTCTTTGGTGTTTTGATCATCGTCCTGCTCGTCAAGCCTGCCGGCCTCTTGGGCAAGTACGTCCCCGAGAAGGTGTAGGTGAGCGTTATGAAGTTTCTTAAAGACAAGCAGACGCGTCACGACTTTGTTACGTACGCCATGTGCCTTGTGGCGTTCGCCATCGTGTTCTTTATGCAGTCCAACCACATGATTCCGCGCATGATCGCCGGTCAGCTGGTTCCCATCACGGCCTATATCGTCATGGCCATTTCCCTCAACCTCGTCGTCGGCATCGCGGGCGACTTGTCGCTGGGCCACGCGGGCTTTATGAGTGTCGGTGCCTACACGGGCATCGTCACCGCCGTCGCGCTGGAGAGCGCCGTTCCGTCCGATCCGATGCGTCTGATCATCAGCATTGTGGTCGGCGCTATCGCCGCTGCCATCTTGGGCTTCTTGATTGGTATCCCGGTCCTGCGCCTGAGCGGCGACTATCTGGCCATCGTGACCTTGGCTTTTGGCGAGATCATCAAAGAGATCGTCACCTGCCTCATTGTGGGCGTCGACTCCCGCGGCCTGCACGTGATTTTTAACATCACGGGCAACTCCACAATCGACGATCTGCACCTGCTCGAGGACGGTACCGCCATCATCAAGGGCGCCCAGGGCGCCTCGGGCGTGTCGACGTACTCGACCTTCCTCGCCGGTGCCATCCTGGTCATGGTCGCACTCGTGATCGTGCTCAACCTGGTCCGCAGCCGTACCGGCCGTGCCATTATGGCCGTGCGCGATAACAAGATTGCAGCCGAGTCCGTAGGCATCTCCGTCACGGAGTACCGCATGATCGCCTTCGTGGTTTCCGCTGCCCTCGCCGGTGCTGCCGGAGCTCTCTTCGGCGGCAACTTCTCGCAGCTCTCCGCCACCAAGTTCGACTTCAACACGTCGATCCTCATTCTGGTGTTCGTGGTCCTGGGCGGCCTGGGCAACATGCGCGGTTCCGTCATCGCGGCGGCGTTGCTCACGGTGCTTCCCGAGCTGCTCCGTCAGTTCTCGGACTACCGCATGCTCATCTACGCCATCGTGCTGATCCTGGTCATGATCTTTACCAACAACCCGCAGCTCAAGGCGTTCTTCGCACGCATTAAGGACCGCTTTGCTTCCAAGAAGGAGGTGGCAGTCGATGCCCAGTAAGTTTGAGTTCAACAAGGGCAAGATGGTCCCGTATCCTTCTGGCGCCATCGTTCCCGATCGCGACCTGGGCCAGCGCCCGGCGCTCGAGTGCATCCACTTGGGCATTGAATTTGGCGGCCTTAAGGCAGTAGACGACTTTAGCCTGACCATCGGTAAGACCGAGATCGCCGGTTTGATCGGCCCTAACGGTGCCGGTAAGACCACGGTCTTCAACCTGCTCACCAAGGTGTACCAGCCCACGCACGGCACCATCCTGCTCGACGGCGAGGACACCTCGGGCAAGTCGGTCTATCAGGTCAACCGCATGGGTATTGCCCGTACATTCCAGAACATTCGCCTGTTCAACACCATGACGGTGGAGGACAACGTTAAGGTCGGCCTGCACAACCAGGAGCGCTACTCCGGCTTTGAGGGCGTGCTGCGCCTGCCGACGTATTGGAAGCACGAGAAGGCCGCCCACGAGCGCGCCATGGAGCTACTGTCCATTTTTGACATGGAGCACCTGGCAAACGAGCAGGCCGGATCGCTGCCTTACGGCGCTCAGCGTCGTCTGGAAATCGTCCGCGCGCTTGCCACCAACCCCAAGCTGCTGCTGCTCGACGAGCCTGCCGCCGGCATGAACCCGTCCGAGACCGCGGAGCTCATGGAGAACATCGTTAAGATTCGCGACACCTTCGGCATCGCCATCATGCTTATCGAGCACGATATGTCGCTCGTCATGAATATATGCGAGGGTATCTGCGTGCTTAACTTTGGCAAGGTCATCGCCAAGGGCACGGCAGAGGAAATCCAGAACAACGACGCCGTTATCGAGGCGTATCTGGGTAAGCAGGATAAGGGGGAGAACTAAATGGCAGAGCCGATGCTTTCCGTCTACAACATCAACGTCTGGTACGGCGCCATCCACGCCATCAAGGACATCTCCTTTAACGTTAACGAGGGCGAGATCGTGGCCTTGATTGGTGCCAACGGTGCCGGCAAGTCCACAACGCTCAAGACCGTCTCGGGCTTGCTGCGCTCCAAGACTGGTTCCATCAAGTTTATGGGCGAGGACATTACTCATACGCCCGCTGATAAGCTGGTTGGTAAGGGGCTGGCTCAGGTTCCCGAGGGTCGTCGCGCCTTTTTGCAGATGACGGTCGAGGAGAACCTGGAGATGGGTGCCTATACGCAGCCCAAGTCCACGGTGGCTCCGGGCCTGGAGCGCGTCTACGAGCAGTTCCCGCGCCTGAAGGAACGTCGTCGCCAGGTCGCCGGCACCCTTTCAGGCGGCGAGCAGCAGATGCTCGTTATGGGGCGCGCCCTTATGAGTAACCCCAAGCTGCTCATGCTCGACGAACCTTCCATGGGTCTGGCACCGATTCTGATCGAACAGATCTTCCAGATTGTCGAGGACCTGCACAAGGCCGGTACCACGGTACTTCTGGTCGAGCAAAACGCGCAGATGGCGCTTTCCATCGCCACGCGCGGTTACGTGCTCGAGACCGGCAAAATCACCATGACCGGCACCGGTCAAGAGCTGCTGCACGACGATAACGTCCGCAAGGCCTATCTGGGTGGCTAGGAGGTTCCGCCGTTCTACCGAACGGCGGACCAGTCGACGCTGCGCGGGCACCAGAGCGACAACTTGTCATTCAAAGAGGGCGGCATGACCAGAAGGTCTAT
>CABUVC010000194.1 GCA_902494855.1 uncultured Collinsella sp. | reverse complement strand
CATCGGCATAAAACGAGCGTGGATAATCTCCTACATGAAGAAATGAGCGTGGAAAATCTCCCGCTTTGAGCGTTCAAGGGCGCCCTAAACGAGAGAAAATCCACGCTCATTATCTCGTTGGGAGATTATCCACGCTCGTTTCGCGCCGAAGGCGTGGCCTGCGACCTCGCTTTCCTACAGCTGCTCGAGCATAGCGGCGCAACCGGCGAGCACGTCGCGGTAGGTGGCATCGAAATTGCCGGTGTACCAGGGATCGGCCACGTCGCCGGGGCGCCCGGTCCAATCGAGCAAGCGCGTAATCTTGCCGTCGGGGTCGTCGCCAAAGATGCGACGCAGGCCACGCGTGTTCTCAGCATCCATATAGACAATGTGGTCCCAGTTGCCATACTCTGCTCGACGCGCCTGGCGGGCACGGTGCGCAACGACGGGAATCCCGACTTCGCGCAGCTTGGCGACCGTGCCATGATGCGGCGGGTTGCCGATCTCCTCAGTTGAGGTCGCTGCGGAATCGATGACAAACTCCGCCTCGCGCCCAGCGCGGCGCACGAGCTCGGTAAACACCGACTCAGCCATCGTCGAGCGGCAGATATTGCCATAGCAGATAAACAGTACGCGTTGCATGCGCGGTTCCTTTCAATCGCCATCATCGAACTCGAGTATCGCAGCTAAGCCTAAGCCTACGCCCTCGCCCTCGCCCGCTTGCGCTCCCAGCGAGCCAACTTAATCGTCACCAGCGTAAGCGCCCAGGCCACAAGCGAGAACGCGGCTCCCACGGCGCCCACGTACGCAATGCCAATGCTGCTTACCACGGCGCCGCCCACTGCAGTGCCAAACGAGATGCCGACGTTAAACGCCATGGGCTCAACCGAACTTGCGAGTACCATCGACTTGGGATGGCGACTGCGTGCCACGTCCATAAAGTGCGTGATGCACGACACCGAGAACAGGTACATGAGCATCGCCAAGCTAAAGACAAAGACCAGCGCGAGCGGCATGGTGCCGCCCACAGCAAACAACCCGAGTAACGCCACAGCCTGCAGCACAAACGTCACGAGCAGCGCCTTCATGCCAAAGCGCGCGTCGATCCATCCGCCCAAGATGTTCGAGATCAGGCAGAACACGCCGTAGGCCATAAGCGTGGTGCTCGCCTGAACAGTGCCCATGCCCAGCACCTGCTCAAGATAGGGCGTCACGTAGCCGTAGAACACATAGACCGATCCTACGCCAAACAAAAAGATGAGCATGCCGGTGATGATACTCGGTTCGCGCAGCAGACCCGCCTGTTCGCGGAAGGTGGCGGGTTCGTCGGTCTGTCCGGCGCGCGGCATAAACACCACGAGCGCGGCGCAGATCAGAACGGCAAAGGCCAGCGTGCCGTACATGGCAACGTGCCAGTCGAGCGTGTCGGCCACAAGCTTGCCGATCGAAGTGACAAAGACCATTGCTACGGAAAACGCACCATATACCACCGAGATGGCAAGCGAAGTTTGCTGCGGGGACAGCAGCTCGGGGATGTACGTCACACCCACGGCGAGCAGTGCGCCCGAGACGGAACCTAGGATGATGCGCGAGATAAACAGCACCTGGAAGTTGGGCGCTAACGCCATGACCAGATTGCCGAGCACAAAGATAATGCTGTAGCACACGAGCAGCTGGTAGCGGCGGAATCGCCCCGTGCTGAGCGCAAGCACCGGCGTAGCGATAGCGTAGACAAGCGCGAACACGCTGATGAGCTGGCCCGCAGTGGCAAGTGATACGCCGAGCTCCGTTGCCAAGTCGCTCTCGATACCGATGACCACGAACTCGGAGCAGCCGAGTGAGAATCCCAACAGCACGAGTAGCGCTAGGCAGAGCTTGGTGCGCGCGGGGGAGAGCGCGGCGGCGGTTGACTTGCTTTTAGGCGTGGTTGCGGCGGTCAAGGTTGTCACTCCAATGTCGCATGAATAAGCGGGATTCAATCCCTGCAACTCTAACAGAATGTGGCAAAGGGACAGTTCCTTTGTCGCAGGCTGCGCTTGCCTGTATAGTCGCAATACAGGTGAAAATGGTCTCAGGTACATCGCGGGCGACAGGAGATCCCATGGGTATGCACACGACAAAGGTTGCAGTGGGCGAGGGCAAGTTTGCGCTCGAGGCCCAGTTGACGGTGACGCCGCGCGGCATGGTGGTGTACGCCTGCTCGCCGGAGTACGCGCATCTGGGCGCCACGGCGCAGGCCATTCCGCGCCCTGAGCCCGGTCGCACGGCGACCGTGAGCATCCTGGCCGTTCCGTGCCATCGAGATGAGATCCCGGCGCACGATATCGCGGCGGCGCTGGCCACGCGCTTTGGCGTGCCGGTAGTTGCAAGCACGGGCTTTCATGTGGAGCATGCGACTGCGGACGATCTGCAGCGCGTGCTCGCTACCACCAAGGAGCTCATCGCCGCGCTCGAGGAGGCCGCCGCGCGCATCCTGCGCGCCGGCTGGGATGAGGGCGGTGCAGGCGCCGAGGTCGTGGCGGTCGATGCCGCGACCGGCGAGGCGCTTGGCCCTGTCGATCGCATCGAGGCACATGCCGGCGAGGGCATCCTGCATCAGGCATTTCTGACGCTTCTGGTCGAGGGCCAGGGCGAGGACGCGCGCCTGCTGCTCTGCCGCCGCAGTCCGCTCAAGCGCCTGTGGGGCGGGGTGCTGGCCGATAGCTGCGCCGGCCATCCGCTCCCCGGGGAAGACGTCGCGGCCGCCACGGCGCGTCGCATCAACGAAGAGCTTGGCATTGCGCGCGAGCCCGACCAGCTCAAGCACCTCGGTCACGTGGTGTATCGCGAGGATCACGGCGACGGCCGCTGCGAGTGCGAATGGTGCGAGGTGTTCGCAGCCCATGTTGAGCCGGGCGAGCTGCATATCAACCAAGAGGAGATCTCGGAAGTGCGCCGCGTGGCCCCGTCCGAGCTTAAAGGCTACCTGCAGGGTCACCCCGAGCAGCTGGCCCCCTGGCTCCGCGAGGCTCTGGAGGTCCCCTCCATCCGCGCAGCCCTCGCTATGTGAAAAAAGACAGTCCCTTTGCCATATCCAAACCGTCACAACATTCGATGAAAATCTCGAAATCGAGGAAAAGCGTCGAAGATTGTGACGGTTTTTGCCCAGAGGATCGCTTCTCATCCAAAAATCCCGCTTGACTGTATTGCAACAACACAGCGCAACGTAAGGGGCGTCCGATAACGGGCGCCCCTTTTTAAGCGGCAACGTGGCTGCGAATCCGGAGCGCCCCCAACAAGAAAGGTGGGGAGATGGAAGCGGAAAAGAAGGCGTTTAAGATCACCAAGCGCGAAATTGGCTTTGTGCTGGGTATCGTTGTCTTTTTGCTGGTGAAGTTTCTTCCTTTGGCGGAGCTGAGCT
>CABUVC010000193.1 GCA_902494855.1 uncultured Collinsella sp. | reverse complement strand
CGAGGACCGACCCACCAGGATAAAAAAGGCCGCGAAGTTAAAGGCCGTCCACACCAAGACAGCGAAATAGCCCCAGCCATATGTGTAATCGTTGCTCCAGGTGTCGCTTGCACGGTCAAAGTGGAATACCTGCCGGTGGAAATCGTTGGTGAGCACAAAACCGATAAGTAGGATGGCCACGACCCACAGGATGCTGCGATAGCGACGCCCCATACGGTGCTGTTCCACGCCCGCGAGGCGCAGGCCGCACAGCTGGTAGAGCAGCGGAATGAGCGTCATGGGCACGTAGTACAGGTACCACAGGATCGTGGCGTAAACCGGTGTGAACGACTTGTATTTGAGGATGACCTCAATCATCCAGAGGGCGCAGATGGTGGCGACGGCAACAAGGCGGCGGCGCAACACATAGTCCAAACAGCGCAGATAGACCGATACGCCCCAGATCGAAAATATAATTGCGGCGACAAGCAGCGGGAGAGAGCTCGAGTGGACGAGCGCATCCACGACCTCTTTGGACACCTCGCTATAGGCGGGCACGGCGTTGGAAAGCTTGGGGTCGGAGGCAAACAGCGCCGGCAAGACCGCCAAAAGCATGAGGAACAGCGCGGTGATGGCGCCGGCGATAGCAAAGACGCGGTGACGGTACACCTGATGTGTTATGCCAACAAGGAATCGCGGCATGGCGAAGAGCCTGCCGCCCCTGGGATCCGCTACGGGCGCGGATCGGGCGGCCGCGTGGCCGATATGTCGCTCGCGGGTACCCATAGTGCTTTTAGTGTACCGACAGGCAGGCCCAAAAAGCGGGCCACATGTCCCAAAATCCGCCGACGGCAAGGCATCCGGCGAGCATTAACTGCTCGCCGGGCGCCTTGGTTAGGAGACTCTGAAGTTGAGTGTCTCAACTTCCTTAGGACAGGTCCTCACCATTCGTTTCAATGACATGCTTGTACCAGTCGAAGCTCTTCTTTTTGGAACGCTTGAGGGTTCCGTTGCCCGCATCATCGCGGTCGACATAGATAAAGCCGTAGCGCTTGGACATCTCGCCCGTGCCAGCAGACACCAAGTCGATCGGGCCCCAGGTGGTGTAGCCCAGCAGGTCGACGCCGTCCTCAGTCACCGCGTCGCGCATGATCTCGATATGCTGGCGCAGGTAGTCGATACGGCAGTCGTCGTTGATGGAACCATCCTCCTCGACAACATCCTTGGCGCCCAGGCCGTTCTCGACCACAAACAGAGGCTTCTGATAACGGTCGTACAGGTCGTTAAGGGCGATGCGGAAGCCCAGCGGATCGATGGCCCAGCCCCACTGGCTCTCCTGCAGGTAGGGATTCTTGGCGCCGGCGAAGGCGTTGCCCTGGGTGCGCTCGACATCGGGGTTATCGGCACCGGCGGAACAACGGGTGCTGTAGTAGCTAAAGCTGATGAAGTCGACGGTGTTGGCGGCCAGGATCTCGCGGTCCTCGTCCGTTATGCCCACATCAATGCCCAGGCGATCGAGCTTCTTGACGGCATAGGCCGGATAGTAGCCGCGGCTCTGGACGTCGACGAAGAAGTAATTGTCCTGGTTGTCAAGCTGAGCCTGGCGTACATCGCCCGGACGGCAGCTGTAGGGGTAGTAGCTACCTGCGGCGAGCATGCAGCCGATCTTGACCTCAGGATCGATCTCATGGGCGATCTTGGTTGCCCAAGCGCTGGCGACGAGCTCGTTGTGGGCGGCCAGGTACTCGACAGCCTCCTTGTTCTCGCCTTCCTCAAAGACCAGACCGGCACCCATAAACGGCAGGTGCAGGATCATATTGATCTCGTTAAAGGTGAGCCAGTACTTCACCAGACCCTTGTAGCGGGTAAAGATCGTGGTCGCGAGGTTCTTGTAGAAGTCGATGAGCTTGCGGTTGCGCCAGCCGCCGTACTCCTTGATGAGGTGAATCGGGCAGTCGAAGTTTGTCGTGGCTTCAGTATCCCCGTAAGCAGCGCGCTACTCAACGGCAACGACGCAGGGCGACACTTCTTTTCGCACACGGCGGCCCGGCAGCCGCCCCTGCCTGACACTTTCTGATACCGCCGCCCCAAACCACCACAAAGGGGACAGGCACCTTTGTGGTGGTTTGGGGCGGTTTGTCTCGATCTGTAACAGGTAGGCAGCCAAAACCGGGCTTGGTGTTACAGATCGAGATTTTCGGGCAGCCCCCCGCAGTTTGTCTAAATCTGTAACAGGTAGAGACGATTTAGCCCGCTAGATGTTACAGATCGAGACAGAAGATTCTAGTCGCAGGCGATGTCGAGGTTCTTGCCGATGAGGCCTACGTAGCCGCCCTCGGCAGCCTTGGGGCTGTCAGCATGGCAGAGAACCCACTTGTCGGCCTTCCAGTAGCAGTAGCTGTCGCCGGCCGTGGGCATGTCGGCCGCAGCCTCGGGGCGCGGACCGTTGGTGCCGGCGGGCAGCGCCACCATCACCTGGAAGCCGCCGTCGTCGACCATGCAGGGCGTGTAGTGGAGCGTGGTGTTGAAGACTTCGACGACCGTACCCGCCGGCACGCGGAACGCCTTGACGCACGCGGTGTCGAGCTTGCCGTCCTCGATCTCCCAGCGATGCGCCACGAGCAGGATAAAGTCGCGAGCGCCCAGGTTGAATTCGCTCGCGCGGTGATACTCCAGGCAGTTGAGCTGCGTGTTGTGGCCGTTGCACCAGCCGAGCTGGAAGGGACGGCCGCCAAACATGAGAAAGCCCAGTTTATCGGCATCTTTGACGCCCTCGAGCTCCGGCGCGCTTGCTACGTACTTGCTGCCCTCGGGAATGGGCGTGGCTGAGAGCGCCTCGAGCACGGGCGACGTGAGCACGGACGGAACGTCATCCCAAACGTTGCCATAGGATTTGAACTCGGGATCGTTGACAGAGTAGATATGCATGTTCACTCCTGTTCGTAAATGTGACTATACGAACATTCTAGAACAAACATGAGCGATTTTGAACGCTCGTCCTGACCAATCAACAAAAAGGCGCCCCCGCATAAGCGAAGGCGCCCAATGCGCGCGTTTTGGGCGATAAAGCCCTTATGCCTGCTGATAGTGCAGGTGCTTCTCGTCGATATCGGCCAGGTCGCGGTCGAGGTAACGGCGCGCGAGCCAGTTAGCCATGGGAAGGTTCTGGTCCAGGTAGTTGCCGCACTCCTCGGGAGCGGCACCGGGGACATCGCCCTCAAAGTCGGCGACAAACTCGAACAGCTCACGCACGAGCGGCAGGATCTCCTCGCTCGTCACCTCGCCAAACACGACGAGGTAAAAGCCCGTGCGGCAGCCCATGGGCCCAAAGTAGACAATGCGGCTCGACCACTCGGCATGGTTGCGGAGGAACGTCGCGCCCAGGTGTTCGATGGTGTGGCACT
>CABUVC010000192.1 GCA_902494855.1 uncultured Collinsella sp. | reverse complement strand
GCGGGCCCGGTCTTCGCTGGTAAATGCCGCCGGACCGCGAGTGCGACCGCCGGCGCGGCGCACCTTCTTTTCCTCGTGGCGAATAAACAGCTGCATGTCGATGGTCGCTTTGTCGTAGACGCGCCCGCGCACGCCGATGGCGGCGGCATCGCGCCCGAGCACCATGCTCGCCAAGCCAATGTCCTGCGTCACGACCACGTCGCCCGCCTGCAGGCGTTCGACAATGGCAAAGTCGGCGCTGTCGGCGCCCACGCTCACGTCGAGCGTCGTGACCCAAAAGCCGCGTCGCGCGTGCTCGGCATCGCGCGGGTCGTCGCGGCGAATGTGCCGTTCCAGGTTTTGCGTGCTGTTGCCGGCGATAACAACGGCGACGCCCGCCCGCCGCGCGCAGTCAATCGACTCGCGCGTGACCGGGCAGGCGTCTGCATCGATAAAGAGCGTTCGCGGCATCTAGTGCACCAGTTTGCCAAATTGAATAGCGCGAACAATCAGCGTTACGCCAAACACCAGCAGCGCGGCGCCGCTAAAGATGACGAGCATCTTGGCCGACCACAGCGGATAGATAAACACGAACATGCCGGCGATGATGGAAAGTGCGCCGCTCAGGATAGCGAGGGCGCGGTTGGACGAAAGCTCGGACTCCAGAATGGACATGACACCTTCGACAATCCAGCCAAAGCCGGCCACGATAACCACCATCGTGGTGAGCGTCGCGGTCGAGAAGGCCTGGTTGCGCAGGATTATGACGCCGCCCAGGATAATGAGTAGGTTGGAGATGATGCTCGTGACGCGCCAGCCGGTGGGCAGCAGCGGCTCGAAAACAGCGGTAAACAGCCTGATCGCGGCCGTGATCACAAAGTAGATGCCCAAGACGGTCGTCAGGAAGACGAGGGATTTGGCGGGCGCAAACAGCAGTGCGATGCCGGCGACGAGCGCCAAGACGCCCGTGATGGCGTAAATCCAGCGCACGGCCTTGACGGCCTTGCCTGCCATGCTTTTCTCGTCAAATCCAAACGCGCTCGATTGCTTGTCATCGTTCTTAAAGATGCCCATGATGTCTCCTTTCCGTGCGGCGTAAGCCGTAGCTCTTGCAACCAGTATCGCCCAAGGGCGCCGTCGCGTGGGGCGGGAAGGGCGAATGGGAGCCTCATCTTCCCGAATTGTTACCTTTGTTCCCGTTTGGATGCGGAATATTCAACAGGTGTGGAACATTGCGCCGCTGTGTGTAATTGCCTACGTTTTAGGTTAGATTTTCTTAAGAACAATTGGCTTTTATTGGGGGTCTTATGAACGAAGCTGTTCCCGCGGCGCCGGTAAGCGCCGAGTCGATGGCAAAGCAGGGTTGCGAAAAGCTTGGCCTGGACACGTTTGACGCGCTGGTCCGCCGCGCCCGTACGTGCCGCCGTTTTGACGAGTCCATGCGCGTGCCGCGCGAGTTTTTGCTCGAGCTGGCGGAACTGGCGCACCTGGCTCCCTGCGGCGCCAATGCTCAGCGTCTGCGTTTTCATGTGGTGAGCGGTGCCGAGGATTGCGCGCGTGTATTTGATGAGCTTGCATGGGCCGGCGCGCTTAAGGATTGGCCGGGTCCTGCCGAGGGCGAGCGCCCGACCAGCTACATTGCGATTCTGGCCGAGCGCGCCGTTCCGGGCAAGCCTGCCGCTCCCATTACCGAGGTCGACACGGGCATTGCCGCGCAGACGATGATGCTCGCCGCTCGCAGCGCCACGCCCGAGGTGGCAGCCTGCATGTTCAAGGCCTTTACGCCCCACGCGATCGATGCTATGGGGCTCGATAACGACAAGTATGAGCTCAAGCTGATCATGGCTTTTGGCGTGCCGGCCGAGACGCAGATGATCGATGCGATCGATTCCAACCCCGATGGCTCCATCAATTATTGGCGCGACGAGGCACAGGTGCACCACGTACCCAAGCGTTCGCTCGCCGACGTGTTGGTATAGTTGAGCGTCGTTGCGGTTCAATCCGGCGGCAAAATCACCACAAAGGTGCTGTCTCCTTTGCGGTGGTGCGAGGGGAGGGCATGTGGCCGATCTGTATTTGGTGCGTCATGGGCAGACTGAGTTCAATGTGCAGAGCATTTTGCAGGGCTGGCACGATTCGCCGCTTACGGCGCGCGGGCGCGAGCAGGCGCTGACGGCGCGTACGGCGTTTGCGGCGCGTGGCGTGGCCTTTGATCATGTGTATTCCTCGCCGTTGGGCCGGGCGCGGCATACGGCCGAGCTTATCGTTGGCGAGGGCCGTTCCATTGAGCTGGTCGATGACCTGCGTGAGTGGCATTTTGGCTCGCTGGAGGGCACATCAAATCGCGAGATGCCGCCGCAGCCCTGGGGCGATTATCCGGTGGCCTTTGGCGGCGAGTCGGAAGTGCAGCTTCAGTCGCGCATGGTCGCGGCGCTGTCCCGTATTATGGCCCGGCCGCAGCACGACTGCGTGCTGGCGGTTTCCCACGGCTCAGCCTGCCAGGAGTTTCTTGAGTATGTGACTGGCGGGGGAGAGCTACCCGACAACGGTGCCGTGCTTCATTTTGGCTATTGCGACGGGGCGTTTTCGCTCTTGGGTTGGTAACGAACGAAAGGACCCCTATGAATAAAGATCTGTATCTGGTCCGTCATGGACAGACGATATTCAACCTTAAGCGTATCATTCAGGGGTGGAGTGACTCGCCGCTTACGCAGTTGGGTTGCGACCAGGCGGCGCGCGCCGGCATGTTTTTACGTGCGCGCGGCATTGAGCCCGATCATGCCTACACCTCTACGCTTCATCGCACCGAGCAGACTATCGCCAACTTGTGGCCAGGCTTGGCGTACGAGCGCCTGGACGGCCTGCGTGAGTGGTTCTTTGGCGACTTTGAGGCCGAGCGCGTGATGCTTATGCCCGAGCGCCCGTGGCGCGACTTCTATCGGCAGTTTGGCGGCGAGGGCCAGATCCAGGTGCGCACGCGCATGGTGGCGACGCTGACCGATCTTATGCAGCGTCCGGACCATACGTGCGTGCTCGCGGTAAGTCATGGCTCAGCTATCAAGGAGTTTTTGGACCACGTGCGGGGCGCGGCGGCCGACGAGCGCGAACGCGTGCCGGGCAACTGCTCAGTGCTGCATTTTGCGTTTGACGATGCGGCCGATACGTTTGAACTGGTCGAAGTCTTTACGCAGGAAGACTACGCGCGCGAGCTGGGGCTAGAGCCGCTCGTGGCGGCGGCAGGTCCGCAGCGCGGGTAGCGTTAGAACCGCGCGATTTGGTGAGTGAGCAGACCCGTCGGAACCTGCGGCGCGCCGCCGCTGACCTGCGCGGCGGGGAAGAGCGCAGCTACGGCAAAGTTGAACGGCTCTTTGCCGGTGTACGTTCCGGCGGCACGGGCCTCATAGGCCAGAATCTGCGATG
>CABUVC010000191.1 GCA_902494855.1 uncultured Collinsella sp. | reverse complement strand
TTTGGACACATGGAGGCGCTGCGCCTTTCCGTCGGCCTGTTTGCCCTGATGGGCTGCGGTACCATGGCGATGCTGAGCTCTTCCAACCCCATTAGCAACTGGCTCATGTCGATTGCCGGAGCGAATCCCAATCCTGCCGTCCTTGGCGGTCTGTGCGCAGGCATCGCCGTACTTGCCCTCGCGCTATGTGCAATCAGCTGCACCGTCAGCACCAAGGTCTATCGAGCACGCGATCTGTAGCCACGCGAGTCTCAATCCACGAAGGGCGCGATCGCCGCCCGCTAATCCGTGACAAATGGCATATCCCCAGCGCGCGCTACCATGCTACTTGCGCAGCGGCTTGGGCAATGGAATACCGGCAGCGATAACGGCCGCGATGATCATGCAGACGATGCCTTTGAGCGGGAAGCACATGAGCAACAGGCCCACGACCATAATGGGTTGGCGCATGACGGCGCCCATCGTCGATGCCGTGCAGACGGCGACGCAAAAGACCGGATCGGCGCCGGTGAGGATGGCAAGGCCGTAGCCCAGGCTCACACCCGAGAAGATAACCGGGAAGAAGTGGCCGCCGCGCCAACCAAGGTTGATGAGGGCGGGCGTCAGCATGGCCTTAACAAGACCGGTCGCGATAAGCATGCCAGCGGGAATGGTCAGATAGGTTTCCATGAGCACGTCGGCCTGGGTCTCGCCGGCAAACATGGTGTAGGGCAGGACCGTGCCGCAGATGGCGAGCGCCAGACCGGCTAGCATGGCCTTGACGACAGGACGCTCCCCTATTACATGGGCAAGCGCTTCGCTCGCGTGCTCAGAGACAAAGTACAGCCAGCCGCAGATTGTTCCGATCAGCGACAGAGGGATGAGCCAGATAAGCTCCAGATTGCCCACCACGGCAGCCTCGAACCTCGGCATACCCATGCCGCCGCCCATGAGCTGGCCGAGCAGCAGGTAGGTGCCCAGGCCGCCAGCAATCGCGATGCCGTAAACCACGGTCTTTTGCGCCTTGGGCAGCCTGATGGTGATCTCACCGGATTCGGAATCCTCACCATCGCCGGCACCCTGGCCGTCAGCACTTCCGGCAAGCGGCGCCACAAAGCCAAACACGGGCGCGGTAAAGAGCGCCGTCAGAGCAGCCTGGGTGCCCAGCAGCGTGAGCTCCCTAAACTCGGCGCCAAAGCGACGCATACGGTCGCCGACCCAGCTGCACAGACCTGCGATAACGCCGGTCAGACCGGCCTCCGGTCCAATACTTCCACCAAACAGCAGCGGCAGCAATGCCGCGAGCGAAAGCTTGCCCAGGTTGTCGTACGGGTAGCGCCCGTCTTGCTTAACCTTTGCCATCACCTGGTTGAGGTCATCGGTCTTGATGCCCGTCATCTTTTCGTATAGGCCAATCACCAAGCCGCCCAACAGGCAAACGAAAAACGGGTACGGCAAAAAGCCAAACGGGCCGCTGGCGAGTTCGGGCGAAGAGACACCCAGCATATGCGGGACCTCGGTCCACAAATAATCAATACCGTGCTCCATCGCAAAGAAGAATAGCCAGACTGCAGCACCCGCGAGTGCACCGGTCACAGCAACGCTGACCAAAAACAGCGCGCGGTTTGTGGGTTTGGCAAGGTTATCCATCGGGTCCTCCCGCGGTCAAAGTCGACATAGATACATTTTATTGTAGAGCGCGCGTTGCCCGAACGAGCCAACCACCTGCGCCGCAAACGGCACCATTGGGAGTCATAGTGGAGCAGGCTCAAGACTTATCCGTTGATAATCGAGGCAATCTCACGCAAATCGTCGGCAAAGTAGATGCCGAGCTGGCGCCTCGAGCTCGAAAGCCCCTTATCAATCATGTGCCCGAGCAGCGCCTTAAGGTCATTGTAGTAACCGTCCAAGTTGTACAGAATGCACGGCGCGCTCAGGTGCCCCAACGACACCGCGGACATGACCTCGGCAATCTCCTCGAGCGTACCCGTCCCGCCGGGAAAGGCAATGAAGGCATCACCAAGCTCGATCATCTTGGCTTTACGCTCGGCCATATCGCTCGTCACGATGAGATCGTCGATTCCGTCGTGCTGAAACTCGGCCTCGATAAAAAAGCTCGGCTCCACGCCCGCCACATGTCCGCCAGCATCGAGCACGCTATCGGCGAGCGCGCCCATCAGGCCCGATTTGGACCCGCCGTATACCAACGCGTGGCCGTTGGTGCCAATCCAGTTGCCCAGCTCCTGTACCGCAAGTAGAAACGCCGGGTCATTACCGACGCTGGCACCCAGATACACGGTGATATTCATTTCAGTCCCCCTCATCGTGACGCGTGGCGCCCGTTCTAGCGTTGGCGGCGGCGATATTCGCGCACGCGGCGCGACAGGTCGGCGAGCTCGTCACGATCGAGCTCTTCCAAATGCTCAAGATCGTCCATAAAGCGCGCCATGGTGTCCTTTTGGCGCAGCTTGATGAGCGTATTGCAGTAGTTCACCGCCACGCCCGTAAGCATGGCGATATAGAAGATACTGATGACGCTTAGGATGACGGTAATGCCGCGGGCAACCGGCGTTTCTGCCGGGATATCGCCAAAGCCGATCGTCGAGACCGTCTCAAAGCTAAACCAGAGACCATCACCAAAGGTGAGGGTCGTAGGCTCGGACAGCCAGACAGCCGTCGAGCACAGCAGGTAGAAGATAAGGAACAGGCCGGTGATGCGCGCAAAGCCAGCCTGGCGCAACACGTCGGCAAGCGTCCTCAACTTGTTCATCGCGACCCCTTTTCCCAGACGCCCAATCACATTCGCTCGGTATTGTCCCACGCCTCCCCCGCAAACGGAACTAGTCATTGGGGACGTTCTTAAACGACTAGTCAGTTAAGAACGTCCCCAATGACTACCTAACCGTTTAGCGGTGCGGCGGCTGAATGGGCAGGCTGAGCTGGTATCCTTATGCGAAACTGTCTCAACTCGATAGGATTTCATGTGAAACCTTCCGCCGTCCTTCGCTTGGCTCTATATCGCACCCTGGCCGTCGCGCTTGCCGCGCTCGCCATACTGAGCGCCGTCATGCCTGCCCCCGCCTTTGCCGCCGACTCCGACCAGCAGGTCAAGACGGTCCGCGTTGGCTGGCTCGTCAACAACAAAGGCTTCCAGGAAGGCACGCCGGGCGAGCGCCTCTCGGGATGGGGCTACGAGTACCTCCAGACCCTCTCGTATTACACAAAGGGCTGGCAATACGAATACGTTAGCGGCACCTTCTCCGAGCTTATGGACATGCTCGAGGCAGGCGAAATCGACCTCATGCCCAACATCTCGTATTCGGCAGAACGCGAGCAGAAGCTGCTCTTTTCCTCAAATCCCGAGGGCACCGAGCGCTACTATATCTACGCCAGGCCCGACCGCGACGATCTGGCCAAGGGTGACCCTCAGGCGCTCCAA
>CABUVC010000190.1 GCA_902494855.1 uncultured Collinsella sp. | reverse complement strand
CGGCCCATGCAGGACTCGTCGACGGCCAGGCTGTCATACTGGATCTTGTAGTCGCAGACCTCGGTGAGGCCGGACTCGTCGACATAGATAGCGATGGTGCTGGCACCGTGATCCTTGGCGACCTGGGCGGCGACGATGGTCTCCTTGGTGCCGCGCATGGACACGACGACGGCCAGGGTGTTCTCATTGACGTAGGCAGGGGTTGCGTGCACGAACTCGTTGCTGGTGTAGCTGGAGCTCACGACCTGCGTAGCCTCGTGCTCCATAAAGTACTGGGCAGGATAGTTGCCGCCGTTGGATCCGCCGGCGCCAATCCACACGACGCGCTTGATGCCGCCCTTGTCAGCCTTGTCAGCCAAAACCTGGGAGACGACGTCCTTAACCTGTTCCTGAGTAGTCATCGTGCATCAGCCTTTCTTCTCGTTTGATGCTCTCGATGGCATACAAGTTACATACATGTTTTGGCTATGTCGACTAGTTGTATGCTATATTTGTCTTAGAAATTTTGCTGATGCGGTTTTCGATAACTAGCTACCAGCGGTTTTATTGTTGTATTGAATACATGCTTGATTAGGCTCGCATACAAGTTAGATACAGGTTGATTGCATGAACGCTTCGTCTAAAAAGAAACTGGCCCAATACGAGCGCCTGGCGGGCATGCTGCGTGACCGCATCGCCGCCGGCATCTACGCACGCGGAGACAAGCTGCCGTCCGAGATGGAACTCATGGACGAATCGGGGCTTTCGCGCAGCACTGTGCGCCATGCGCTTAAGGTGTTAGTTGACGAGGGCCTGGTGCGCACCGAGCGCGGGCGCGGCGCCTTTGTGGCCGACACACCGGCGCTCCACGAGAACAACCTGGTGTTTTCGAGCTATACGGCGCAGGTACAGGGTCAGGGTATGAAGCCCACCACGCGCACCGTGGACTCGGGCTTTGCCAAGGCGGCCGGCAGCATAGCTAAGTTCTTTGATGCCGCCGTGGGCAGCAAGCTCGTCAAACTTGTCCGCCTGCGTTATCTGGACGATGCGCCGCTGTGCCTGGAGACCACTTACCTGCCGCCAAGCTTCGAGACGCTCATCGATCGCGACCTCAACGGGTCGCTCTACGCGACGCTGCGCCAAGAATTCCATCGCGCGCCAGCACGGGGACATAAGACCTTTGAGGTGTGCTATGCCTCGCAAAACGAGGCGTTTTTGCTCAACGTTAAGCGCGGACAGGCGCTGATCCTGATCACCGACTACGTCTACGACACCGACGGCCGCCCGCTCCATGTCTCCAAGCGCATCCAACGCACCGACCGCGCCAAATACACCGAACCCATCGGCTAACCTGCAAAAATAAACCTGTCCCTAAATGGTAGTTTTGGGGAGGTCGGGGAACCAGGTTGGTTTGGGTTGGTTAGGAACGCGCTCGGCTAGGACCAACTCCATCCAACACATGTCGTACCAGCGACCGAACTTTTGGGCGCAGCGGTCGAAGGCACCCACCAGGCGATACCCCATATGGGCATGGAAGTCCTGGCTGTTGTGCGTCAGGTATTCGTCGTCCTTGTCGTGCGGCACGGCGATGAGCGCGCACATGTTGGTGATGCCCATCGCGATCAGACATTGCTTGAGCGCGTCGTGCAGCTTGCGACCCAGCCCGCCATGGCGCACATCGCGTGCCAGGTAGATCGATGTCTCGACCGACCAGTCGTATGCCTCGCGGCTGTTGAGCGGACTCACATAGGCATAGCCTACCGGACGCCCGTCCAGCTCCATCACCAGATACGGATAGCGCTTGAGCGTGCGCTCGATGCGCCCGGCGAACTCCTCAACGCTCGGTACCTCGTATTCGCAGGTAATCGCCGTCTGGCGCACATACGGCTCATAGATGGCAAGCAACGCCGGCGCATCATCGGGCGTCGCCAGGCGAATCGTCGGCTCGGACATCTCGGTCATACAACCCTTCTCCCCAAAAGCAAAGGCCACCCTGCGCCAAACCCAGCGCAAGGCGGCCCCTCGTCATTACATCAGGCTACAGGACAGCCGCCAGCGCGTCGATGTCCTCCCGCGTCGTGGCCCAGCTGGTGCAAAAGCGCACCACCGTGTGGGTCTCGTCGTACTTTTCCCAGTACTCGATCGAGGCATGCTCGCGAATGCGAGCCATGTCCTCGTTGGGCAGAATCACAAACTGCTGGTTCGTGGGCGTCTCCAAAAAGAACTGGTAACCGCGCTCGTGCAGCACACGACGTAGCGCCCGGGCCGTCTCAATCGCCTGTCGACCAATCTCAAAATACAGGCCATCGGTAAAGAGCGCCTCAAACTGGACGCCCGTCAGGCGGCCCTTGGCAAGCAGTGCGCCGTGCTGCTTAATGCGCGGAATGGGATGCGCCGGAGCGTGCATGCCGCAAAACACCACGGCCTCGCCGCACAGAGCGCCGCACTTGGTGCCACCGATGTAGAACACGTCGCACAGCTGCGCCAGCTCGGGCAGGGTAATGTCGCACTCGTCGGCCGCCAGCGCATAGGCCAGGCGGGCGCCGTCCACAAACAGCGGAATCTCGCGCTTCTGGCACACTGCATGGATCGCCGCGAGCTCGGCCTTGGAGTACAGCGTGCCGTACTCGGTCGATAGGCTCACGTACACGGCACCCGGGAACACCGTGTGCTCGTAGCTCTCGTTTTCGTAGAACACCTGGATATAGTTCTCGAGGTCCTCGGCGTGCATCTTGCCCTCGTAGCCGGGGATGGTGAGCACCTTGTGGCCGCCAAACTCGATGGCGCCCGCCTCGTGGCAGGCGACGTGGCCGGTCTCGGCAGCAACGACGCCCTCGTACGGCGCGAGCAGCATGTCAATCACCGTCGCGTTGGCCTGCGTGCCGCCCACCAGAAAAAACACGTCGGCATCGGGGGCCTGGCAGGCCTCGCGAACAAGTTGCTTGGCGCGCTCGGTATGCGCATCGGTACCGTAGCCGGGCTGCGGCTCCATGTTGGTATCGACGAGCGCCTGCAGCACCGCCGGGTGTGCGCCGTGGGAATAATCGTTGTTGAACGCGAGCATGGCAATCCTCTCTTACCGGGTATCGGCCAGATGATTCAAACGGAGCTATTGTACGCCGCTGGGATAGGCAATGCGCGCGGCGAGGCACTCAAGTGCTAACACCAGGGCAAAACCGCAGCTCACATCGGTCAAAAAATGCGCGCCGATCACGATGCGACCAAAGGCGACGAGCACCGCGACGACAGCCGCGGCCCAAAAGACCACGCGGCGGCGCGACGGCTTTTCCGTAAAGGCCGCCGCGGGAAGCCCGGCGAGCATCAGGCCGATCGCCGCGTGCGCCGTGTGGCCGCTCGCGAACGACTTAAAGCCGTCCTTGATCACGCCGGCGGCAATATAGCTCCACTTGTCGGAGTTGCCGATCACCCACCACGGCTGAAAATCGAGCCCCGGCGTCACCTCG
>CABUVC010000189.1 GCA_902494855.1 uncultured Collinsella sp. | reverse complement strand
GGGCCGGCACAATGCCGGCCCTTCAGCGAAATTGCATGTTAGCGCGTATGAATATAAATCCGAATTACCCCGCTAGTTGTCATCATCGTCCATGGAGCCGTCGATGCCGGTTTTGGTGTCGTCATCCGTGTTGGAATCGTCATCCTTAGCGAAGGGGTTCTTGAAGAAGCCCGTCGCATCGGGCTGCAAGCCCGAGAGCTTGATCCAGGGATTATCGAGCTCGGGCTTGGGCATGGCCTTAGCCTCGGGCGCAGTCTCGTTGCCGATGAGCTCGGACTCGTAGATAAAGGTGTCGTCGCCGAGCGCGTCGTAGGCGGCGACCGGGTTGCCATCGGCATCGCGGTACGGCGTGCCCTTAAACACGGCGCCGTCATAGGCCACAAGCTGGCGGCCGGTCTCATTCTCGAAATAGTACACGAAGATACCCTTGAGGGCCGCACACAGCGGGATGGCAATAATCATGCCGATGGGGCCCATGAGTGCCGAGCCAATAACGAGCGCCGTGAGGCTCATGATGGGATGCACCTGCACCGAGCTCTGCATAACCTTAGGCGAAATCACGTTATCGGTGACGTTTTGCGCGACCATCGTCACGATGAGCGTCCATAACGCCAACATGGGACTGAACATGAAGCCGAGTACCGTGGCGATTGCTGCGCTCACCCAGGGACCGACGACCGGAACCAAATGCATGATGCCGGTAAAGATAGCCATGAGCGCCGCATACGGATGACCGATGATCAAAAAACCGATAAAGGCGAGGAAACCACCGCAGATGGACGTCACGACCATACCGCGCATGTAGCCGCCGACAGAGCGAGAAAGGATGGCGACCATAAAGCGGTACGAGGTCTCCTTCTCCTGACCGATGATGGTGCAAATCTCGTGATGCATGCGAGGGTAGTCGCAGGCCATCCAGTAGGCAAGCACCAGACCAAGGAAGATCACGAACAACTGCGAGGCCGTATTGGTGATGAGCGGGAACACACCGCGACCAAGCTCGGCAGCAATCTGAGACACATACTTCGATGCCACGGTAACCAGGGACGAAAGATTATCGTCCAAATACTCCTTGAGCGGCGTGTTGTTGAGCGTCTTGGCATGCGAGATCATCTCATTGAGATCGCCACCCGCAACACGAAGCTGCTCGGGCAGGCGGCTCAGGACTTCCATGATCTGACCAAAGAGAATCGGCGACAAGATGCAAACGACACCGACGAGCACGGCAACAACAACAATAAGCGCGATAAGCGAACCGATGCCGCGATTCATGCCATGGTGCTCGAGCCAGTTGGTGATCGGGGACATCACAAAAGCAATGATGGAGCCGACGGCAAGAAACTCAATAACCGGTGCCAGGATGCCCATAAGGTTAAAGATGACAGCAGCAATAACAATGCAGCCGACAACAGCCCAAATGCGCAGCGTCAGAATGCGGGTGTCGCGCAGCACGCGATCGGTTTGTTGGGGGTGCTCACTCATGAACGAATCATCACTCCGTCGGGGTCGATCTTGTCCTGAATCTTCTTAAGCGTGCGGCGCAGCAGACGCGAAACCTGTACCTGAGAAATACCCAGCTTCTTGGCGATCTCGATCTGGGTCATGCCCTTCACAAAGCGCAGCTCGATCACCTCGCGCTCGCGCGGCGAGAAATCACGGATGGCTTCCTCGATCACTAGGCGGTCATCGGTAAAGTCGAGCTCGTTGTCGTCGTCGGCGTAACGGTCGAGAATCGAGGGGGCATCATCGGAATCGGACGCACCAGGAGCCTCGATGGGCACCGAGGTATAGGCCGAAGACGATTCCATGGCCTCCAGCACCTCATCGACCGTCACGTCCAAGTACTCAGCGATTTCCTCAACCTTAGGCGAGCGCTGTAGCTCGTTGGTGAGCTTATCGGTAGCCTGGTTGACCTTGGCCGAGAGCTCCTGCAAGCGACGGGGCACGCGCACGCTCCAGCCCTTGTCGCGGAAGTGACGCTTAATCTCGCCCAAGATGGTAGGCGTGGCAAACGTGGTGAACTCGAGTCCGCGCTCAGGGTCAAAGCGGTCGATAGCCTTGAGCAGGCCCAAATAACCAACCTGCATCAGGTCATCGAGCGGCTCGCCGCGGTTCTTAAACTTGTTGGCAAGAAACCTTACCAGGTTCATGTGGGACATGACGAGCTGCTCGCGTGCGTCCGGGTCACCGGTCTCTTTATAGCGACGAAACAGCTCGCGGGTTTTCTCCTTGTCCCAAGCGGTCTTACCGCTCCGGGAACGTTCGGTCATATTAGATATCCGCCTTGAGGTCGAGGGAAAGCGTCAGGGGCGCCGCAGTCTTTTCGTAGGAGTCGCACACGCTCGCCAAAATGAGCTCGGCATACACAGCGGCCTGGTCATCCTCGTCGACGGTGGCCTGGTCGCCAAAGGTAAAGGTCATGCCAACGTGAGATTCGTCGACATCGAATTTGATCGAGATGTCATCGGAATCAACAGCCGTGCAGCCGAAAATAAATGCTTCCTCGGCAGCCATACGAATGTCCTCGATGCGATCGACGGACATGGAGCAGAGCGCACCGACATTTGCCGCCGTCATGCGCACAAGGCGCGCCAGACGCGGGTCGCCGGCAACGGTCAGCGTAATGGGGCAAGTTGCTTCGCTACTCATCGCAGGACTCCTCAGAGGTCTCGGCGGGCGTGTAGGTGTAATACTGGGCTGCTTTAGCAGCAGGCTTCTGTGCATCATTGTCACCAGCAGCGACATCGTCCCCGGCTTCGCCAATCAGGACACGCTCGGTCGGCTGCTCGGCTTCTTCGGCAGCGGAAAGCTTGCACTCAGCGTCGGCCGCGGGAGCCTTCACCTTGTTAAAGAGTTTCTGCACGGCACCTGCCGCAGAATCAGTCACGCTCGACACAGCATTGCTGGCCTCGGCCATGCTACCGGTGACCTCAGAAATGTCGCGAACCACGGCTTCGACCTCTACGAGATTGGAGGTAAGGGCATCAACTGCCGTCTTGCTCGACTTAAGCAGCGGCTCCATCTGGGCAAGCGCCGGCGTAAGCTCATCGACAGCGCCATCGAGCTTTGCCACCACAGGCTGAGCCTCGGCGATGGTGTTGTTGAGGTCGTTAACGGTCTTATCGAGCGAGTCGACAACGGTGCGGGTCTTGCGCAGGGTAAGCGCGAGCTCAACGATGGCCCACACGCCGGCAACAGCGAGCAGCAGCAGGGCGATTTGAATGGGACTCATACAAGCCTCCCAAAGGAATCGATATACAGACGGTTTCCATGGTACCCCAAAGGGGACCGAACATGCCATGAGCAGCAACGTGGGACAAAATTATCAGCAGCTACTTCGGTGCATTCCCGCTGCGGTCGCGTTCGCTTTGCTCTACGCGCCACTCTTCCCAGCCGCGCCCGGCAGGCTGCCAAAATGCACCGCGTTCCAAGCCTTCGGGCAAATAGCGCT
>CABUVC010000188.1 GCA_902494855.1 uncultured Collinsella sp. | reverse complement strand
GTGCGCTGCCAGCACGCCCGCCGCAAGCTCAGCGAACTCGCTCGCCAGGGGCCGGGTGTCGAACCCTATATATACCGTTTTGCCCGGATTGGTCTTTTGCCACAACTCGCCGACGGCATCGGCGATACGGGCAACGTTATCGGCAGTGAAGTCCTCATCGACGCGAGCGCGCCAACCGTCAGTTCCAAAATGAATTATCGCGCACACGCGCAGACACCTCACAGTGTTTGGATCATGTTACGCATGGGGTATACCCGCAACATGCACTCGGCAACCTGCCGGCACCAGCATTCACCATTTGGGCAAATGCTGCCGAGGACATGCAGTCAATAAAAAACCGCCCCGTATGGAGCGGTTTTGCCCTTTATATATCGAGCGCCTCGGCCATCGCTGCCGTAGTGATTGCCGTGGTTCCACAGCAACTGCCCACCATTGCGGCACCGGCATGTCTCCATTCGATGCATGCGCGCGCGAAAGCTTCAGGGTTCTCGTGCCATACGGGGCCATCCTGAGTCTGGACCGGATCGCCTACGTTGGGACGCACCGTGACGGGAGTAGTCGCCGATGCAACCATCCTGGGCACCGCCGCGTTCGCGGCCGCAAGCGAACAGCAATTAACACCAACCGAGTTTGCGCCGTGTTTTTCGGCGTACAAAACGGCTGCCTCGATGTTGAGGCCATCGCCCAACAGGTCGCCTTTATCGTCAACGACAAAACTCACCAGAACAGGCATACCGTCGGCGGCATCTCGGGCACCGGCAAGCATGGGCTGCAAATTACGGATAGACGTCACCGTCTCGATCAGCAGACCGTCAACGCCGGCATTGAGCAAGGCGTGCGCCTGTTCGCGCGCAATGCCTCGGATTTCACGATACTCGGCAGAGTCCTCGGCAAACCACTCAATACCGATCGGGCCCATCGAGCCCAGCAGCAGCTGAGGGTGCGCCTGGCGGGCATCGTCGACGGCCCCGCGATTGACCTCCGCCACGGACGGCGCAATCTGGTCGTGCTTGAGGGCATAGCTCGATGCCTGAAAGGTGTTGGTAATGAGCACCTGCGCGCCGGCGGCGACATACAAGCGATGAATACGAGAAACGGTCTGCGGCTCTGCCAGATTCCAAAACGCCGGTGGAATGTCGGCGGCATCGTACTCACTCAACAGAACACTGCCCATGGGGCCCTGCGCCAACAAGGTCTCGCTCGACAAGCGGCGCGTAAGTTCCTCGGCACCAAAGCGGTTGTAATAACTCGTATCCATATATATCCCGCTATTCCTCGACGCTGATTCCCTGCTTTTCGAGATAGGCGAGCCAGCGGCTCATCGTGTCCTCGGATAGCGCATGCTCCATCATGCAGGCCTCGGAATCGGCTCGCTCAAATTCGACACCGAGCTCCTGAACCAAAAACGTGCGGATGAGGCGATGACGGTACCAGATAGCCGTACCAACCTCGCGGCCGCGATCGGTCAGGATTACCTTGCCGTAGTGCGATTGCTCGACAAGCTCGGATGCCTTGAGCGCCGAAACCGCTTTATTGACCGATGCCTTGGAGACGCCAAGGCGCTGCGCGATGTCGACCGATCGCACGCCGTTGGTTTCCCCCTCTTCGCTTTCAATGCGAACCATGCACTCCAAGTAGTCTTCGTTCGCCACCGTCAGATGCAGTTCGCGCGAGCTATTTGTCGTATCCATGATCTTCCGTCCCTTCTGCATTCAATGGCTGATTCTACCCCATCCAAGCGTCGCGGTATGCCGTGGCATACCGTGCTAGAGTTCTTGTTGCACACGACGACCAAGATTGGAGCGGTCTTTATGGAAAACACCACCACAAACCCCGATGTCCTCGAGCGCTTTTTGCGCTACGTCCAGATCAACACGCAGTCCGAGGATGCAAACTGCGACCAGGTACCCTCGAGCGCCGTTCAGTTTGACCTTGCCAACGTGCTGGCTGAAGAGCTGCGCGAGCTTGGTGCGGAAGATGCCCACGTGACCGAGCACGCCTATGTCTGCGCGCATATCCCCGCAAGTGCGGGCGCTGAGGACAAGCCCGCCCTGGGCCTGATCGCCCATCTCGACACCACCGAAGTTGCACCGGGCGCCGGCGTGAAGCCGCACATCGTACACTACGAAGGCGGCGACCTGGTCTGCGGCACGGTTGACGGTAAGCCCGTTGCCATGAGCACCGCCAAGCTTCCCGCCCTGAACGACCTCGCGGGTGAGGACCTGGTCTGCAGCGATGGCACCACGCTTCTGGGCGCGGACGACAAGGCAGGCGTCGCCGAGATCATGTCGCTTGTCGCGCGTATCGCTCAGGACCCTTCTCTGCCCCATCCCGCACTCGGCATTTGCTTCTGCCCTGACGAGGAGATCGGCCACGGAGCCGAGCTGTTGGATATCGATACCTTTGGCTGCAAGTACGCCTACACGGTCGACGGCGGCCCCATCGGCGAGCTGGAGTGGGAGTGCTTTAACGCCGCCGAGGCGACCGTCCGCTTTGAGGGCCAGTCCATCCACCCGGGCGACGCTAAGGGCCGTATGGTCAACGCAGGCAATCTGTTCTGCGACTTCAACGCGTTGCTCCCCTACGTGCAGCGCCCGGAGTATACGGAAGGCTACGAGGGCTTTTATCACCTTGAGGGCGTATCTGCGACCGTCGATCACGCCACAGCGCGCTATATCATCCGCGACCATGACGCCGCCAAGTTCCAGCAGAAACTCGACCTTATTGATGCCGCCGCCTCGATGCTCAACCAGCGTCTGGGTGAGGAGCGCGTGACAGTCGAGATTAAGCAGCAGTATCGCAATATGGCCGAGATCGTTCGTGACTATCCCGAGCTTATTGATGTTGCCAAGGAAGCCTACCTTGCCTGCGGCGTTGAGCCCCAAGTGCTGCCAATTCGTGGCGGCACCGACGGCGCCCAGCTGTCGTTCCGCGGTCTGCCCTGCCCCAACCTTTCCACCGGCGGCTATTGCTACCACGGCGTCAACGAGTTCGTCCCGGTCAGTTCGCTCGTCAAGATGACCGACGTGCTCCAGGAGCTCGTCGCCCGCTTTGCATAAGCCTGGCTGCACAAGTCCAAAAGACGAATCGCCCCGTCCTCAACCAAGAACGGGGCGATTTTTTTGCTGTAATGAGAACAGGTTGACGCACGCCAGCCTCTTAACGCAAGGAGTGTCCCAAACTGCCGGCACAAAAGGAACGTCCCCAAGTGCCGCAAAATGACGACATCCACTCTCGCTTTGTGGGTAGTCATTGGGGAGGTTCTTGTTTGACTAGTCGTTTAAAAACGTCCCCAATGACTACCCAACGACTAGTCCGGACCAAGGCAACGCCGATGTTTTGGCAACGACAGACACTATGACCCAATCCGAGGGCACTAAAAAGATAGGAGCCCCCGCTCGTGACCGCGGGTCGGGGCTGCGACAATGATGTTGAAGTGCCATAGGCGCAGCCGCGCC
>CABUVC010000187.1 GCA_902494855.1 uncultured Collinsella sp. | reverse complement strand
GCAAAAGATCAGTACCTCACGCCTCAACACGTTCCTCACCGACCTGCGCGAGTTCGGTCATACCGTGGTGGACGGCAAGCGCCGCCTGCGTATGCACTACGTGACCCAGACGGGCGTCAACCCGCCGACGTTCACGTTTTTCGTCAACCACAGCGACCTGGTCAACGACACCTACCAGCGCTATGTAGAGAACCGCATGCGCTCGACCTTCGACTTTGCCGGCACGCCCATTCGACTCTTCTTTAGGAAGAAGGAGCAAAAGGATGCATAATCCGATTCTGCTGACCGCCATCTGCGCCGTGGTCTCGTTCTTTATCGGAGCCATTCCGTTTGGCCTGATCCTGGGCCGCGTGTTCAACCACACCGACATTCGCAAGGCGGGCTCCGGCAACATCGGCACCACCAACGCTCTGCGTGTGGCCGGCCCCAAGGTGGCCGCGCTCACGCTGCTGCTCGACTGCCTTAAGGGCGCCATCTGCGTCCTTATCGCGCGTCCGCTCATCGCGAGCGTGGGCTATGGCTTTCCACCGAACATTATGGCGCCCGGTGCCCCCGGCGACTGGATGCTCGGCGTCATTTGCCTGGCAGCCGTGTGGGGCCATATCTTCTCGCCCTACCTCGACTTCCATGGCGGCAAGGGTATCGCCGTTGGTCTGGGCGTCATCCTCGCATGGTACTGGCCCATTGGCCTGTCGCTGCTAGGCATGTTTATCGTGGCCGTCGCCATCACCAAGTATGTGTCGGTGGGTTCGCTCGCCGCGGCCATCGGACTTCCCATCGCTGCTTGCGCGGTCTTTCCGTACAGCAGCCTGGGCCTCAAGTTCTGCATGGCGACAATCGGCATCACCGTGGTGTGGGCCCATCGCTCGAATATCCAAAAGCTCATGGCCGGTAAGGAGTCCAAGCTCTCGTTTACCAAGCGCGTCACCGAGCCCGACGATAAGTAGGAGAGAGTCATGAATGTTGCGCTGATTGGCTCCGGCTCCTGGGGAACCGCCGTCGCCGGCCTTGCCGCCGCGCGAGCCGAGCGCGTGACCATGTGGGCCCACAGCGAGCAGACGGCCGCCGGCATTAACGCCGAACACCGTAATCCTCGCTACCTAGTGGACTATGAACTGCCGACCAATGTTGTTGCCACGACGGATCTGACCCAGGCGCTCGACGGCGCCGAGGCCATCATCTTTGCCGTTCCTTCGACGCACCTTCGCAGCGTGTGCCAGCAGGCGGCGCCCTTTATCGCCGCCGATACCCCGGTCCTGTGCCTCACCAAGGGCATCGAGCCCGAGTCCGGCCTGCTCATGAGCGAGGTCATCGCCAGCGAGATCGGCAACGAGGCGCGTGTGGCGGCGCTTTCGGGCCCCAACCACGCCGAGGAGATCTGCCGCGGCGGGCTTTCGGCCGCCGTCATCGCTAGTGAAGACCAGCTGGTGGGGGATACCTTTAAGGAGCTGCTGCTGTCCACGGCCTTCCGCATCTACCTGTCGCAGGATATGACCGGCGTCGAGGTATGCGGCGCCATGAAAAACGTCATCGCCATCGTGTGCGGCATCTCCGCCGGCTCGGGCGCGGGCGACAACACGCTCGCCCTCATCATGACGCGCGGCCTAGCCGAGATCAGCCGTCTGGTGCACGCCCGCGGCGGTCAAGCTATGACCTGCATGGGACTTGCCGGCATGGGCGACCTCATTGCCACCTGCACCTCGGAGCATTCGCGCAACCGTACCTTTGGCTACGAGTTTGCCCACGGCGTGTCGCTCGACGAGTACCAGGCGCGCACGCATATGGTTGTCGAGGGCGCTGTCGCGGCCCGCAGCGTCAGCGAGCTTGCCCGTTCACTGGGCGTAGACATTCCGCTCACCTTTGCCGTGGAGCAAACGCTCTACAACGGTGTTACTTTGGATAGGGCGCTCGAGATTCTTACCGATCGCGTCCCCTCTCAAGAGTTCTACGGACTCACCGACTAGCGCAGAAAGGCTTCTACCATGGGTTCCATTAAAATCGCTCCGTCCGTCCTTTCGGCCGATATGGCCAACCTCAAGGGAGAGCTCGACAAGATCGCCGGCGCCGACTACGTGCACTTCGACGTCATGGACGGCCACTTTACCGGCAACCTCACCTTTGGCGTTGACATCCTTAAGGCCGTCAAGCGCTCCACCGATGTGCCGGTCGACGCGCACCTGATGGTGTCGAACCCCGACGAGACGGTCGATTGGTATGCCGATGCCGGTGCCGATATGATCACCGTGCACTACGAGGCCTCCACGCACCTGCACCGCACGCTCACCCATCTACAGCAGCGCGGCGTCAAGGCCGGCGTGGTGCTCAACCCCGCCACCCCCGTGTGCATGCTCGAGAGCATCATCGACGTCGTCGACATGGTGCTGCTCATGAGCGTGAACCCCGGCTTTGGCGGCCAGAGCTTTATCCCGGGCACCATCGCTAAGCTCCACGAGCTCAGGGCCATGTGCGAGCGTCACGGCGTTTCGCCCCTCATCGAGGTCGACGGTGGCATTTCTTCCAAGAACATTGTCGAGGTCGTCAAGGCCGGCGCCAACGTGCTCGTGGCCGGTTCTGCCGTATTTAAGTCCGAAGATCCCGCTGCCGAGGTTGCACTGCTGCAGAAGCTGGGCAACGAGGCCGCACAGGAGGCATAAACCCTTATGACCGCAGGTCAAAACCGCATACCCGTGAATCTTGACTATGCCGCCTCGACGCCCATGCGCGCCGAGGCGCTCCTTGCGCAGCGCGAGTACGACGACAGCGAGCTTGCCGGCGTCAACCCCAACTCGCTGCATTCGCTCGGCCGCAAGGCTGCCGCGCGTCTGGAGGTTGCACGTCGCGAGATCGCCCGCAGCTTTGGCGCGCGCGTCCGCCCGTCCGAGATTGTACTGACCAACGGCGGCACCGAAGCCAACCAGCTGGCGCTGCTCGGTCTTGCCGAGGGCGCTCGTCAGCGCGATCGCAAGCGCGATCGTGTAATCGTTTCGGCCATCGAGCACGATTCGATTCTGGACAACCTGCCGTTGCTGCGTGCCGCCGGCTTTACCGTCGACCTGGTGCAGCCCTGCCGCATGGGCTACATTGAGCCTGCCACGCTTGTCGAGCTGCTAGGCGACGACGTGGCGCTCGTGAGCATCATGGTTGCCAACAACGAGACTGGCGTGGTGCAGCCCATCCGTGAGCTTGCCGCGGCCGCGCATACCGTGGGCGCCCTTTTCCACACCGATGCCATCCAGGGCTATCTGCATATTCCGCTCGATGCCGCCGAGCTGGGCGTCGATGCTATGTCCGTCGCCGCCCACAAGATTGGCGGTCCTGTGGCATCCGGCGCGCTCTACGTTAAGACCCGCACCCCGCTGCGCCCGCGCATCTTTGGCGGAGGACAGGAAGCCGGACGACGTGCCGGCACGCAGGACCTGCGCACGCAGCTGGCCTTTGCCGCTGCCGCCTCGTCTCTGGCGCCCCATGTGGCTCAGGAGCGGGCGACGCTGCAAGCCCTTTCCGACAAGCTCTACGCCACGCTAACGGCCCACCCGCG
>CABUVC010000186.1 GCA_902494855.1 uncultured Collinsella sp. | reverse complement strand
TTTTGGGCGAAGCCATAACACCGGTCCGCCTGATGGGCGCCGCGCTTATCATCGGCGGCGCGCTCTTTTGCGAACTCGCCGGCAAACGCGCAAACGCCAAGGCTGGCATCGCCCAGATAGCACGTGCTTAAAAGCCCCTGCTTTGAAATGCTACCTGCGTAGAAAAATAATCCCCAGCTGAGGATTATTGTCTAAAATTACCCGATGTGCCAAACTGCTCTTGTATGTATAAAGACGGCATAAAGTTTTTTGTCCTAGACAGATAACCGGATGTCTAAGGGAGTCCACGTGGCACACAACAAACTGGAGGCAAGCCCCCAAGACCAGCGTGGTCAAGGCGGGCACGGAGCCATTCCCCTCTCCGCTGGCATGCTGCTCGTAACGCTCGGCGTCGTCTATGGCGACATCGGCACGAGCCCCATGTACACCATGAAATCAATCGTCGCCAACAACGGCGGCATCGGTACCGTCAGCGAGGACATGATCCTGGGCGCGCTTTCGCTCGTCATCTGGACCATGACACTCGTGACCACGGTCAAGTACGTGGTAATCGCCATGAAGGCCGACAACCACAACGAAGGCGGCATCTTCGCCCTGTTTAGCCTGGTGCGCAAGGTGGCACCGTGGCTGATTCTCCCCGCCATGATCGGCGGTGCGGCGCTGCTCGCCGACGGCATCCTCACCCCCGCTGTCACGGTTACCACGGCCATCGAGGGTCTGCGCACCATCGAATGGGGCCATGCGCTGCTGGGTGACGGCCAGACCAATGTGATCATCATCACCATCATCATTATCTGTGGTCTGTTTGCCATGCAGCGCGCCGGCACCTCGTCAATCGGCAAGCTGTTCGGCCCGCTTATGACGCTATGGTTCCTGTTCCTGGCGGGCGCCGGCCTGTTCAACATGCTCGGCAACCTGTCCATCCTACGCGCGCTCAACCCCATCCGCGGCATCATGTTCCTGTTCTCGCCCATCAACCACTCGGGCATCATGGTGCTCGGCTTCGTCTTCCTGTCGACGACTGGCGCCGAGGCGCTCTATTCGGACATGGGTCACGTGGGCAAAGCTAACATTTACGCATCCTGGCCGTTTGTTAAGGCGGCCCTCATCCTCAACTATCTGGGTCAGGGAGCTTGGCTGCTCGCCAATAACTCCAACCCCCAGATGCTCGCGATGGATATCGTCAACCCGTTCTATATGATGCTCCCCGAGCCCCTACGCCCCTTTGCCATCGTGCTTTCGGCCGTGGCGGCCATCATCGCCTCACAGGCGCTCATCACCGGCTCGTTCTCGCTGGTATCCGAGGCAACGCGCCTCAACCTTATGCCGCACCTGCGCATCCACTACCCCAGCGACACCAAGGGTCAGCTCTATATTCCGCTCGTCAACAACATCATGTGGGTCGGCTGCATCTTCATCGTGCTGCTGTTCCAGAACTCCGAGCGCATGGAAAGCGCCTATGGCCTCGCCATCACCGTGACCATGCTCATGACCACCACGCTGCTGACGAGCTATATCGCCGGCATCCTCAAGCACAAGCTGGGCGCCTGCATCTTTGCCCTGCTCTTTGGTGCCATTGAGTTGTGCTTCTTCGCTTCGTGCCTCACCATGTTCTTTGACGGCGGCTACGTCATGATCTTCCTGGCCGCACTGCTGTTCGGCCTTATGTATGTGTGGCGTCGCGGCACCGCCATCGAGCGCACGCAGACGATTCTGCTGCCCGTCTCCAAGTACATCGACCAGCTCAACCGCCTGCGCAATGACGAGACCTACCCCGTGCTCGCCGACAATCTGGTGTTCCTCACCAACAGCCCCGACCCGCTCACGCTCGACCGCGACGTGCTCTATTCCATCTTGGACAAGCATCCCAAGCGCGCCAAGGCATATTGGTTCATCAACGTACACGTTACCGACGAGCCCTATACGCACGAGTATTCCGTTGAGACCTTTGGCACAGACTTCCTGTTCCGCGTGCGCTTGGACCTGGGCTTTAAGGTCAATCAGCGCATCAACGCCTACCTGCGCCAGATCGTTGGCGACCTGATGGCCTCGGGTGAGTTGCCGCCGCAGCACCACACCTACTCCATCTACGAGACGCGCGGCAACGTGGGCGACTTCCGTTTTTGCATGCTGCGCAAGATGCTTGCCCCCGAAACGGACATCAACCGCAATGACCACCGCGTGATGGCCATCAAGTACGCCGTCCGCCGCGCTTGCGGAAGCCCGGCGCGCTGGTACGGTCTCGAGAACTCTGCCATCATCATCGAGTACGTGCCGCTGTTTGCCCGCATGCGCCCGGCCGTTAAGCTCGTGCGCACCCAGGTGCCGCTCGAGGTTCAGATTGAAGAGGCCGAGGAAATGGAAGTCGACATCTTCTCGGACGACTTGGTCAACGGCAACGAGGCCGGTAGGGACATGAACGTCGATCCCACCGAGCTGCTCGAGAGCGTCGCCGATACGCCCGAGCAACAGCAACTCGACGGACTCGAGAGCACCCAGCTCAACGACGCCAACTTCTAACACGCCACCAGCCATTGACGACAACGGCTCCGCATCTCATAAAAGGTGCGGAGCCGTTTTATGTCGCAACGGACCGGTGAGCTACGAACGACGCGGCTCGGGAACCACGAGCCTATCGGGGCTCGCGCCCTCGGCATCCATCAGGCTCACGTAGCGAATCGACGGATCCCCATACATCGCGTAGTAATAATTGCCCGTGCGCGCGCTAAAGCATCCGGTGTAGATAGTCTTCTCGAACTTGCCATCGCCCATCCTGGACGCTCCCTCGATCATCACCACGCCCTCGAGCGAGCGGAACATGCGAACGACGTTTTCGGTCTCGCTCTCCTTTTGCGGGTAATTGGCATTGAGGTACGCCGCCTTTACAAAACGGCTCGGCGAATAGCAATCGCCCGGAATGCCGCGCATGCCGGCACCGGCTCCATAGGGCTTAAGCTCGGCGCCACGCCATGTCGCTGTCTGCGGAAAATCGCTTGTGGCGGTGATATAGGTGCGCAGGTTTTCCATGTGCCACGGGAAGGTCGGCTGGTTGGCAAGGGTGTCGACCGGATCGTCGTATACATGCAGGCCGTCAGCCATCATCTCGACCACGATGCTGCGCTGGCTGTCGCCGATAATCCAATGGAGCAGCGACACGCCCAGCCCCTCTCCGGCAGATTTGGCGACAATCACCGTGTCGCGCAGCGCGGCCTCGACCTCATCAACCGTCGAGAACGTCGCTGCCACCCACAGGGGGAACTCATAGGCCGCGATATTGGTCTTGCCGTCGACAGGGTCCTCGGCATACTCGGCATAACCCGGGAAATTGAGACCCGCCACGGCGAGGCCCGCATCGTTGCCGCAATCGAAGAACATAGGGTAGTTCTTGTAATCGATGCACATACCGATCACCGCGTGCGCCGCTGTCGCGTCGTCGATAAACGAATACGGAATGTGAAACCCGCGCGGCATCACGCGAACCTGTTGGCCGTAGTCAAAGCTCCAGTCGAGATTGCGGCCCAGATACATGTGGCCAGAATTAT
>CABUVC010000185.1 GCA_902494855.1 uncultured Collinsella sp. | reverse complement strand
ACGCGCACGCTGGGGCAAAGGTCTGCCAGTGGGCACTCGTCGCACTTAGGTTTGCGGGCGTCGCAGATCTCGCGGCCAAAGGTAATCCACTGGTGGTTGACCGACTCCCAATACTCGTGCGGCAAGATCTTGAGCAGATCCTGCTCGGTCTTGAGCGGCTCTTTGGCGTGCGTCTTGGGACTCAGCATCAGGCGGTGCGCGATGCGGTTGACGTGCGTATCCACCGCGATGCCTTCCACGATGCCGTACCCCACGTTGAGCACGATGTTCGCTGTCTTGCGCCCCACGCCCGGCAGCTTTACAAGCTCCTTCATGTCGGCCGGTACCTCGCCGCCGTAGTCGGCAACGATCATCTGCGCGGCCTCCACGGCATGCTTGGCCTTACTCTTATAAAAGCCGAGTGACTTAATGGTGTCCGCCACGTCGGTCACACTTGCCCCGGCCATGGCCTCGGGCGTGGGCCACTGGGCAAACAGTTGGGGCGTCACCTTGTTGACCTGCGCGTCGGTCGTCTGAGCCGAGAGCAGCACCGCGATGAGCAGCCTAAAGGGATTCTCGTGGTCCAAAAAGCACTCGACCGGGCCATAGCGACGGTTGAGGCGCTCGCACACCTCAACGGCGCGCTCGCGTTTGGCGGCATTGGTCTCGCGTGGCATAACGACTCCTCGGCTTTACGGCACAACAAACCTATGGGCACGATTGTCCCACGTATGGGGTCTTTACGCCTCCAAAAATGCGCCGGTCTGGCGGCCCCACAGGCTTGCGTACTCGCCGCCCGCCTCGACAAGCTGCGCATGCGTACCGTCCTCGACAATCTCGCCGTCCGCCAGCACCACGATGCGGTCGAGCGCCGCCACGGTGGACAGGCGATGTGCCACCACAATGGAGGTGCGGCCGCGCATCAGGTTCTCGAGCGCCTCCTGCACCAGCGCCTCGGACTCGCTGTCCAAGGCAGACGTCGCCTCGTCGAGCACCAGAATCGGCGCATCGGTCAGAATAGCGCGGGCAATGGCCACGCGCTGGCGCTGACCGCCCGAAAGCTTAACGCCACGCTCGCCCACCATGGTGTCAAAGCCACGGGGCAGGCGATCGATAAACTCCAGAGCATTGGCCAGGCGCGCCGCCTCGCGGATCTGCTCGTCGGTGGCGTCGGGGCGGCCGTAGGCGATATTCTCGCGAATGGAGCGATGGAACAGCAGCGCCTCCTGCGGCACATAGGCAACCTGGCGGCGCAGGCTCTGCTGCGTGCAGCGCGAGACGTCCTGGCCGTCCACGAGCACGCGGCCGCCCTGTACGTCGTCCAGGCGCAGCAACAGCTTGGTGAGCGTCGTCTTGCCCGAGCCCGATTTGCCCACCAGCCCCACGCGCTGGCCCGCCGCCACATGGAGCGTCAGGTCGTCGAACACGCTCTCGCCCGCCGCGGCGTCACGGTATGCAAAGCTCAGGTGTTCAAAATCAATCGCGCCCTCGCCCACTTTAAGCTCGGGAGCATTCTCGTCGTCCGCCACCAGACGCGGCTCGTCCAGCACGCGTGTCATCTCGGCCGCATCGCCCAGCGCGCGGTTAATGCGCTGCATCATGGAGCTTACGTAGTTCAAACGCATGGTGAGGTTGTACGTATAGGTAAAGATCATGACGAGCGCGCCGGCAGAGATACCAAACCACGCGTTGCCGCCCGCGACGAACACGCTCACCACGGCCATGGTGATGACGATAAGGCCCGAGGTCGTAAAGTTGCGCTGCATCATGGCGTGCATCGAAACCGTCTCGGCGTCGCGCGCGGCGCGGTCGGCGGTATCGAACAGGTCGCGCTCAAAGTCCTCTCGCCCACAGGTCTTGACGGCCAGGATATTCGTGACCGCGTCGGACAGCACGCCCGACAGCTTGTTCTGCGCGGCGGACGTCGCGGCCGAAAGCGGCATGATGCGCTTATACATAAGCCAGACAAACCCGATGTAGACGACCATAATGCCCACCAGGATCACGGTAAACGTCGGCACCACCGGAGCGAGCGCCGCTACCGTGCAGACAACCGAGGTGATGGTGGGAATGAGCGAATACACCGTTACGTCCACCAGACCCGTGTAGCCGCTCATAAAACGGCTCGTTTGGCTCACAAGCGATCCGCCAAAGCGGCTGGTGTGGAATGTCATGGATTGATTGGAGAGCGTGTCGAAGCACAGGCGCGCCAGGTGGTAGTTGCCCGCAATCTCGAGCTTGTAGACGGTGTAGTCCTGCAGCTTGGAGAGAATTTGGCCCACTAGGTTAACGAGCACGAGCGCCAGAATGTAGGGACCAAAGACCTCAAATACTTGATCGCCCGCCACGGGACCCGCTTGGACGCGGTCGACGATGAGGGCCATCACATAGGTGTTGGCAAACGTGAGCAAAAAGATGTAGCCCGCCGACGAGAACACCGAGAGAAAGACGATTAGCGGCTGTGTGCGCGTGACATCCCAAAAACGCCGCAGCGTGCGGCGCACGGTGGAGCGTTTGAGCGGACTGGTGCTTCTCTGAGACATGGGCTTCCTTTCGCGTCTGATAGGGCGAAACGCCATTGTTGCACACTAAAGCGCACTTCAGGCAAGTGCGACGCGAAAAGCGCCCGCGCCCCGCGCTTGCGCAGGCGCCCCGCCGTCAGATGCAGCTAGTCCTCGTCTTTTTGGTCTGCGAGCAGGCCTGCGGACTCCAAGCCCAAAATCGCGTCGGCCTCCCGCGCGTCTTCCAGTGCGTCGATGTCCTTGAGCTTGCGCTCCATAACGTTGGTGCGCGTGGTGATGATGCCCTCGACCGTTTTACCCGCGGTCTCGATCTGCTGCTGGGCGCGGCGCAGCGCCGCCTGATAGCGCGGCAGCTCGGCCTTGACGGCAGAGAGCACACGCAGCACGTCGTCGGTGCGTTTTTGCAGTCTAAACGTCTGGTAGCTCATCTGCAGACTGTTGAGGATGGCCGCCATGGTGCTGGGGCCGGCAACGTTGACGTGATAGTCGCGGCCCAGAGTTTCGATAAGCCCGGGGCGGCTGACGATCTCGGCGTACAGTCCTTCAAACGGCACGAACATGATGCCAAAGTTGGTCGTTGCCGGCACACTCAGGTACTTTTCGCAGATGTCCTTGGCCTCGCGCTTGACCATGGTGTCGAGCGTCTTGCGCGCAGCCGCCACGGTCTCCGCATCGCCCGACTCCTGCGCGTCGAGCAAGTGCTCGTACGCGTCGCCCGGAAACTTGGAGTCAATCGGCAGCAGCACGGGGTCACCCTCGTCCACCGGCAGCTTGACGGCAAACTCAACACGCTCCGAGGCTCCGGGCCTGGTGGCGACGTTTTCCAGATACTGGTCGGGTGTAAGGATGTCCGCCAGAATTGCGCCCAGCTGCACCTCGCCCAAAATACCGCGCGCCTTCACATTGCCCAGCACACGCTTAAGATCGCCCACGCCGGTGGCGATGGATTGCATGTCGCCCAACCCCTTGTACACGGCCTCGAGCTGGTCGCTCACCTGCTTAAACGATGCCGACAGTCGGTCGTCGAGCGTGCGAGAGAGCTTCTCGTCCACCGTCGCGCGCATCTGATCGAGCTGCACGTTGTTGT
>CABUVC010000184.1 GCA_902494855.1 uncultured Collinsella sp. | reverse complement strand
TGAGCTCGAGAGCAACGCCCGCAAAATCCTGTCCGGCCTGGGCTTTAAGGTCATCGACTTTGAGCGCCCGTGCTCCGAGTTCTCCGGCGGCTGGCAGATGCGTATTGCGCTGGCAAAGCTCTTCCTGCGCCACCCCGACCTGCTGCTGCTGGACGAGCCCACCAACCACCTGGACCTCGAAAGCGTCCAGTGGCTGCGTGGCTTCATCGCCAACTACGACGGTGCCGTGCTCATCGTCAGCCACGACCGCGCCTTTATGGACGCCTGCGTCGACCATGTCGCCGCTCTCGAAAACCGCCGCGTGACCACCTACACCGGCAACTACAGTAGCTACCTCAAGCAGCGCGAGGACAACTTGGAGCAGATGCGTGCCAAGCGTGCCGCCCAGGAGCGCGACATCGCCCACATGCAGGTCTTCGTCGACAAGTTCCGCTACAAGCCCACCAAGGCAGCCCAGGCCCAGGAGCGCATCCGCAAGATCGAGCAGATCAAAAAGGAGCTTGTCATCCTACCCGAGGGCCACAAGCACATCGACTTTAAGTTCCCCGACCCGCCGCGCTCCGGCGACATGGTCGTGGGGCTCGAGGGCGTGTCCAAGTCCTACGGCAACAAGCACATCTACAGCGACATCGACCTCAAGCTCTACCGCGGCGAGCACGTGGCACTCGTCGGCCCCAACGGCGCCGGCAAGTCCACCCTCATGAAGATCCTCGCCGGCCTGGAGCCGCCCACCACCGGCACCCGCGATCTGGGCACCAACGTGGGCGTGGCCTACTACGCCCAGCACGCGCTCGAAGGCATGACCGAGTCCAACACCGTCCTGCAAGAGATCGACACCGTCACGCCCAAGTGGACCGTGCCGCAGCAGCGCAGCCTGCTGGGCGCCTTCCTGTTTAGCGACAACGACGCAATCGAGAAGCAGGTCCGCGTCCTCTCCGGCGGCGAAAAAGCGCGTCTGGCCCTGGCAAAGATGCTCGTGGCCCCCGAAGCGCTCCTGTGCCTGGACGAGCCCACCAACCACTTGGACATCGACTCGGTGGATATGCTCGAGAACGCCCTGCAGAACTTCCCCGGCACCATCGTGCTGATCAGCCACGACGAGCACCTCGTGCGAGCCGTTGCCAACCGCGTGATCGACATCCGCGATGGCAAGGTCACGGTCTACGACGGCGACTACGACTACTACCTCTACAAGCGCGAGGACCTTGCGGCCCGCGCCGCTGCCGAGGCGCCAGGGGAGAGCTCGCCGGCAATTGGCAAGAGCGCCAAGCCCGCCAACACCGCCCAGGCCAACACTCCCGCCGCGGCCCCCAAGCCTGCCGAGGGCAAAAAGACCAAGGAGCAAAAACGCGCCGAAGCACAGGCCCGCGCCGCGCTCAACAAAAAGCTCAAGGGTGTGCGCAACCAGCTCAAAAAGATCGAGGCTGAGCTCGACAAAAAGCGCGCCCGCTATGACGAGCTTATGGAATTGATGGCCAGCGAAGAGCTTTATGCCGATCAGGACAAGTTCAACGCCGCGCTGGGGGAATATAACGGCCTTAAGCAAGAGCTGCCCAAGCTCGAGGACGAATGGCTGGAGCTTTCCACCCAGATCGAAGAGGAGACCGCGCGTGAACTCTCGTAAGGCCGCTGCCGTGGCGATGAGCATCATCGCCATCGCTTGTCGCATCTGCGGCATTTTTATGAGTGCGATGACTGTGCTGCTGTGCTTTAGCGGCCTCACCGCCAAGCTGCAGATCGTTGGCTTTGTCGTTGAGCTTTCGCGCGCACTGCCAAGCGCCATCGCCGGCTACGGTGTCATCACGTCGCCCTTTGGTGGCGTGTTTCGCCTGGATTACGCCATCGTCGCGGTAATCTTGTTTGTGGCCGACTACCTGCTCACGCGCGCCTCGCGCCGCGTCCGCTAGGAGAGCGCCATGTCCAGCAGCTACATCATGAACCTGCTCGCCAGCGCCGTCGCCGTCATCGTTGGCATCGTCATTCACGAGAGCGCGCACGCCGCCGCGGCCTGGGCTCTCGGCGACAAAACGGCGCGCTCGCGCGGACGCGTATCGCTCAACCCGCTCAACCATATCGACCCGTTTGGCACCATCATCTTGCCGCTGCTCATGCTCGCCGCAGGCGGCCCGGTGTTCGCCTTCGCCAAGCCCGTGCCCGTCTATCTCAACAACCTTAAGCACCCCAAGCGCGACGAGGTCCTGGTGAGCGTAGCCGGCCCCACATCGAATATCGCACTCGCGTGCCTCGCGGCCGCCCTCATGCACGTAACGTACGGCAATCTCTACGCCAGCATGTCCTTTGCCCTGGCGTCACAAATCATGAACTTCGGCGCCACGTTTATCGTGGTTAACCTGTCGCTCGCGTTCTTTAACCTCATCCCGATTCCGCCGCTCGATGGCTCGTCGATCATCGTGCCCTTCCTCAAGGGCAAGGCGCTCGCCAACTACTACCGCCTGCAGCAATACGCTATGCCCATCCTCATCCTGGTTCTGTACCTGTTGCCCATGTGGACCGGCATCGATGTGATCGGCCGCTATTTCGACGTTACCGTGTATCCGCTTGCTGAGCAGCTGCTTAACTTCGCAATCGCCGGCATCTAAGGTAAACTTACAGGTCGACCATCCAAAATGGTCGTAACATGCACCCAAACCGCGCCGCGAAGGCGCCGTCAAAGGAGGTCGAAGATGTCGTATCGCGTGTCGACGCAGGTCTACAGCGGACCGTTCGACCTGCTGCTGCAGCTGGTAACCCGCCAAAAACTAGATATCGGCGCCATCTCGATCAGAGAGGTGGCCGAGCAGTACCTTGCCGAGGCCGAGCGCATCGAGGCGCTGGACTTGGACGTGGCGAGCGACTTTTTGCTGGTCGCGGCAACCCTTTTGGACATCAAGGCTGCCTCTCTGGTGCCGCAGGAGGCCCCGCGCAAAGTCGATGACGACGATGACGAGTTCGACGAAGACCTCGAGGAGCTCAGCACGCTCGACGGCGACGCCTTGCGCGAGGTCCTGATCCAGCGCCTCATTGCCTACAAGCAGTTTAAGGGCGCGGCCGCGGCCCTCGGTGCCCGCATGCAGGCCGAAAGCCGCATGCATCCGCGTGTGGCCGGACCCGACCCCGAGTTCTTGGGCCTCATGCCCGACTACCTGGCCGGCATCACCCTGCGCGGCCTGGCCGTCATCTGTGCCGACCTGGACGGCAAGCGCCAGACCTTCCTGCTGGAGGCCGAGCACGTGGCACCGCATCGCGTGCCGCTCGACCTGACCGTGGCCTCGGTCGACCGCTTTACCATGGCGCACCAAACCTGCACCTTCCGCGAGCTGCTGGACGGTGACGCCACCACCGAGCAGCTCGTCGTCACCTTCCTGGCCATGCTCGAGCTCGCCAAGCGCGGCTCGCTCACCCTGAGCCAGGACGAGATCTTTGGAACCATCAGCATCAATCGCGTCGAGGGCGCCGAGGCCTACGTGCCCGGCGAGGGCCCCGAGCTCACCGAATAGGAGCCGCAACCATGTCAACCCTTTCCACGCTGGAGGCAAACAGCCTCAAAGGCGCCCTCGAGGCGCTGCTGCTGGTGTCGAGCGACCCGGTGAGTGCGCCCGCGCTGGCCGGCGCACTGGATATCGCCCCC
>CABUVC010000183.1 GCA_902494855.1 uncultured Collinsella sp. | reverse complement strand
CCTGCGAGTATAAGCGCGTCGAGATGACCACCACACCCGAGAACGCCCTGGTGGGCCTGGGCCTGGTGCTGGGCAGCGCGCTCGACCGCAAGCGCACGATCGCGGCGGATATCCTGTTTGAGGCACTGCTGGGCTCCAACGAAGCACCGGTTAAGAAGACCATTCTGGCCGCCGGCCTGGGCGGCAACGTGGTGAGCTACACCGCGGCCGAGAGCCTGCAGCCCTACGAGCTCATCATGTTGCAAAACGCGCAGCCCGGCGTGGCGCGCGAGCTGCGCCGCGTGTTTCAGGACGCCTGCCGCGACCTGTGCGAGCACGGCGTTCCGCGCGAGCGCCTGGAAGCCATCATCAGCAGCAACGAATACGATCTGCGCCAGCGCGACTACGGCATCGCCGACGGCGTGGCCATTGCGTGCGACGCGCTGAGCACCTGGCTCTACGATGACGACGCCGCGACGCTAGCACTCAAGTACGGCCCGGTGTACGAGGAGCTGCGAGGCGAGCTGGACGGCAGCTATTTTGAGGACCTGCTGCGCGAGCTGGTGCTGCAGAACGATCACATGGCACTGGTCGAGTTGGTGCCGGTGGACACCGCCGAGGGTTCGGAGGGTGCCGAGGCCGCCGAGCTGGCAGCCAAGCGCGATGCCATGACCGATGCCGAGCTGGCCGATGTGGTCGAGCGCACGGCCGCGCTGCGTGCCGCGCAGGAGGCGGAAGACACGCCCGAGGCCAAGGCCACGCTGCCGCGCCTGCGCGTGTCCGACATTGGCAAGGCGCGCCCCGAGCCACCGCTGGTCGTGGACACGACCGCACCCATCCCCTGCCTGCGCCACGGCATCCCCACCAACCGTCTGGCCTACGCCATGCAGTATTTCGACCTGAGCTGCGTCGCGTTTGAAGACCTGCCCTATGTGACGCTGCTCTGCCGCCTGCTCAAACAGCTGCCCACGCGCGAGCACTCGGCCGAAGAGCTCGACAACTTGCTCGCCGGCAAGCTCGGCTTTTTGAGCTTTACGACCGAAGTCATGACGCAACCCGAAGTGGACGGCGTGCGCCCCTACCTGCTGGTGAGCGCCGGCACCCTGTCCGAGAAGATCGATGCGCTGGCGAGTCTGCCGCGCGAGGTGTGGTCGAGCACGCTATTGCTCGACGCCGACGCCGACCGCGTGCGCGACGTGCTCACGCAGATTCGCATTGGGCTTGAGCAGGGCTTTATCAACAACGGCCACTCGGCGGCGCTCGGTCGCGCGATGAGCTACAGCTCGCCTTCGGCCGTGGTGCGCGAGCAGCTTTCGGGCGTGGACTTCTACCTGTTCCTGCACGATCTGCTCGACCACTTTGACGAGCGCCTGGACGACCTGCGCGCCAAGCTTACCGAACTGGCGGAGCGTATCTTTGTGGCCGATGGCTGCATGGCGAGCTTTACCGGCAGCGACGAGGACTTTAACGCGTACTGGGCCGCCGCGGGCGACCTGGGGCTGGACGCTGGCGACGGCGCCGATGCCGGCCGCGACGCGCTCGTGGTGCCGACGCCGTGCGACCGCCACGAGGCTTTTGTCATCCCCAGCGACATCTGCTTTGCGGCAAGCGCGTGCGACCCGCGTCGCTTGGGGCTTGACGTGACGGGCGCCTGGGCGGTTGCCGCCAACGCGCTCTCCTACGACTATCTGTGGAACGAGATCCGCGTGAAGGGCGGCGCATACGGCTGCGGATTCCGCGCAGCCGGCGAGCGCCAGACGTCGTTCTACACCTACCGCGACCCGGCAATCGATCCTTCGATTGAGCGCGTGGAGCGCGCGGGTGCATGGCTTGGCAGCTTTGAGCCCGACGAGGCCGCCTTTGAGGGCTTTATCGTGAGCTGCGTGAGCGGCATGGACGCGCCGGTGAAGCCGTACGCGCTCACCAAACGCCGCAACACGACCTACCTGGCCGGGCTCGATCCGCATGCGCGCGAGGAGCGCCGCGCCCAGATGCTCGCCGCCACGCCCGGTGAGCTGCGCTCGCTCGGCGCCGACGTGACGCGCATCGCAGCCGAGTCGCCCACCTGCGTCTTTGGCGGCCGAGACGTCATCGCCAAGAGCAACGCCGGCTTTAACGTAGTCGACCTGATGGGCTAACCACAGCAAGCAAAACCACTACAAAGGGGACAGGCCCCTTTGTAGTGGTTCGAACACTTGTTCTATACGTACACATGTTCTATAGTATGGGTGATTGCATCGGATCTAAATTGCAACTAGAATATAGTTGCAGAATGTGAGGCGGGATGACTCGAGCCGATAAACTCATCGCCCAACTGTTTAGCTGCCCTTCGACGTATCGGTATGCCGATTTTTTAAAAGTCATGGCCTCATATGGCTTTGAAATGGACAGCAAAGGCAAGACATCCGGATCGCGCGTTCGCTTCTACAGGCCCTCAGATGGCAGGATGTTCGTGATGCACGTGCCTCATCCATCTGACGAATTGACAGCGGAGACAATTCGAAACATCGTTCGATTTCTGCAGGATGTCGGAGGCAGTCATGAGTAACGTTTTGGCATACAAGGGCTATTTCGCCCCAGTCGAGTTCGATGCCGAGCAGCATGTACTAACAGGTATGGTCGCCGGCATTAGGGATGCAATCGTATTTGAAGGCTCCACGGCTGAAGAAGTGGAGCAATGCTTCCACGACGCCGTCGACGATTACCTTGAGTTTTGTGCCGAAAAGGGCAAGGAACCAGAGCGGGCTTTTAAGGGCTCGTTCAACGTAAGAACGGGTTCCGAGCTTCACAAACAGGCGGCACTGGCAGCGGCAAATCTACGATGATGTTCCTGCTTGACAAGCTCTATGAGCTGCCGCCCGAAAACGGCAGAATAAGCATCGGCGGTGTGGACATCAACGACATCAGCACGCCCTATCTGCGCGAAAATATCGGCATGGTACTTCAGGAACCGTTCCTGTTTTCGCGCTCCATCGCAGAGAACATCTCCATCGCGGGCGAGGAGGTCGATATGGCCGCCGTGCGCGAGGCTTCCCGCGCGGCCTGCCTCGACGAGACCGTCGAGGGCTTCACGCAGGGCTACGACACCTTTGTCGGTGAGCGCGGAGTGACGCTCTCCGGCGGTCAGAAGCAGCGCGCCGCCATCGCGCGCACGCTGATGCGCCGTCAGCCCATTATGATATTCGACGACTCTCTCTCCGCGGTCGACACCGAGACCGACGCGAAGATACGCGCCGAGCTTGAGCGGCGCTTCGGCTCGGCCAGCATCATCCTGATATCCCACAGAATAACCACCCTTGCCAAGGCCGGTCAGATACTCGTGCTCGACAAGGGGCGCATAGCCGAGCGCGGCACGCATGACGAGCTTGTCACCGCGAACGGAATATACCGCAAGATCTACGATATCCAGACCGCGGGTGCGGAGGAGGCGGCAAAATGAAAAAAGCAGAAAGATCCGGCCTCCCCTTTTTCGGCATCGGCAAGATAATCCCCTACCTCGCAAGGTACAAAAAGCGGGTCTATGCCATGCTGTTCTGCGGTCTGCTCGGCAGCGTTGTCGATATTGCGCAGCCGATCCTGCAGCGCTATTCGATAAATCACTTCATCGGCGGCGGAACGCTCGATACTCTGCCGTGGTTCATCGCGATCTACTT
>CABUVC010000182.1 GCA_902494855.1 uncultured Collinsella sp. | reverse complement strand
TGCCCAAAAGCCTTGCCTCAAGACCGCTCACCAAGCGAGCGAGCGGCAGGGTGATGACCAGATAGAACAGCGCGGCAACCACATACGGCGTAATGGAACCCGTCGTGGCCACGATGGTACGGGCGTTCATGACGATCTCGACCACGCCCACGGCCGCGAGCAGCGACGTATCCTTGTAAAGCAGGATAAACTCGCTGGTCAGCGTAGGCAGGACATTGCGGAACGTCTGCGGAATCATAACGTAGAGCAGCGTCTGGAAGGCGTTCATGCCCAGCGAGCGCGCGGCCTCGTTTTGGCCCTTGGGGATCGACTGAATACCGGCGCGGAAGATCTCGCACAGGTAGGCGGACGAGTTCATGGCCATGACGATGACGCCCAGCACATAATCGTCAACCTTGACGCCGGCCAGCGGCAGGCCAAAGAACGCGATGTAGATCTGCAGGAACGCCGGCGTACCGCGGATGATATTCACATAGATGCCGGCAAGGCAACGCAGGATGCGCGACTTGGAGATGCGCATGAGTGACAAGGCAAAGCCAAAGGGAATGGCCAACGGAAATGCCACGAGCACGATCGAGAGCGACATGAGGAAGCCTTTGAAGACGATCGGCAGGCTCTGAACCAAAATGACCGGGTTCAGGAACAGGCGAAGGAACATGTTGGAATTCCATGCCTCGACCCACGGCTGCTCCTTAAGGTCGGCCAGGAAGTTATCGAAGGCCGTCACGCCCTTGATCTCCACCGACGGAATCTTGGAGATCTTCTTGGTCGACCCGTCGGCGAGCGTATAGGTGCCGCTAAAGGCCTCATCGCCGCCCTCGACGGGGAAGGTCACGCCGTAAACCTCGACACGGAAAAAGCCGCCGGCAGGCGCCGTCTCGCCAAAGTCAATCTTGAGCGTCTGGCCGTCAGCCTTGCACGTGGGTTTCATGGGCGTACGATCCATGAGGTCCTCGCCCGAGAGCATCGTCAATCGCGTGTCATCGGTACCAAACGTCGTGCCGTCGACAAACGTCAAAGAAAGACCGCTCAGCTCCTCGTCGGCATCGGCCTGAACTTCCCAGGTAATGCGCGTCTCGGTGCCGCCGACCACATCGCTGCCCGAACCGGTGTTGGGTCGGGCGGTAATCTTTGCGGTCTCAAGCGCCTGGGCGGTCGTGGGCGCATATGCCCCCGCGCACACCAGCGCGAGCGCCACGGCCATGACGCAGGCTAGCTTTTGGAGCAAGACGGGCAGTGGAAAACGCTGCTCAGCGGCCCCTTTGTTCAGTCGAGACAAGGTGGCTCCTATCGTAGAAGTTGCCGGCAAAACGAGACGGAAACGCTCTCCGTCAAGAGAAACGCAAAGGCCCTCTCCGCCAAAACGGAAAGGGCCCGCGTGCAATCAAGTAGCTATTTTACTTGATGTTGTACTTAGCCATAAGGGTGTCAACGGTACCGTCATCGGTCAGGTCCTTGATGGCCTGGTTGACGTCGTCCTTGAGCTTAGTGTTGCCCTGGTTGATGGCGATGGCGTACTCCTCGCCGGTGCTGATCTGCTTGATGGTCTGGCAGGTGTTGAACTGCTCGGCGGTCAGCTGGCTGGCGACGGAGCGGTTGGTCACCACGGCGTCACCCTTATCGGACTGCAGGGCGCTGAAGCACTCGGTGGCGTCCTTGTAGGGAACAATCTTGGCCTTGGGGAAGTTCTCCTGGGCAAAGGCCTCGGCGGTCGAGCCAGACTGGACGATGATGGTAGCGTCGGCGTTGTTGAGCTTCTCGCTGTAGTTGTCGGCCGTGATGTCGGTGTTATCGACCTTGGTCACGATAGCCTGATCGTCCATGTAGTAGGAATCAGAGAAAGTGACTTCCTTCTCACGCTCGGGCGTGTCGGTGATAGCCGCGATGGAAACGTCATACTTGGCGCCCGAAGCGACGCCCGGAACCAGCGTGTCAAAGTCATTGTTGACATACTCGACATCCAGGCCCAGCTTGTCGCCGATAGCCTTGATGAGCTCAAGGTCAAAGCCCTGGTAGTCGCCGTTGTCGTCCTTGTACTCAAACGGAGCGTACTCGGCAGAGGTGCCGACGGTCAGCGTACCGTCCTTGACGAGCGCGTACTCCTTGGAGCCATCGACCTTCTCGACCTTCGCGTCGTCAGAGCTGCTGGAACCGGCATCGGAACCAGAGGTGGCGTTGGACGAGCCGCAACCCGTCAGTGCAAGAGCGAGTGCCATGGCACCCGTGGCGGCAAATGCGCCAAGCTTCTTAAGCTTCATGATCAGTCTCCTTCCAATGACCCCACGTGATTCAGAGGTCTGCAAAAACTGAGGGCTATTATGCACCCGCTTGTAAGAATCTGCAATTAGAAAACTGATTGAAACAAATCCATAACGTGAATGAAGCATTCCACTTTGTGACAGTTATTACTGCTGCAATGACTTTAATAGTTTGATTTCAGCTGCATAACCTGCAAGTTCGTTCGGTGTCTCCAAAATGAACGGCAGTGCACGCAAACGGCTATTCGATACAATATTCTGCATAACCTGCATACCGGCGCCAAACTCCTCGCTGCCAAGGTATCCCTTGCCGATGCACTCGTGACGATCTTTATGGGCGCCACAGGGATTCTTTGAATCGTTGATGTGTACGGCATGCAGGCGATCGATGCCCACCACGCGGTCGAACTCGTCGAGTACGCCGTCCAGATCATGGATGATGTCGTAGCCGGCATCGCTCACATGACAGGTGTCCAAACAAACGCCCAGCTTATCGGACAGCTCTGGGCACTTGGCGGCAACGCCCTCGATAATGCACGCCAGCTCTTCAAAGCTACGGCCCACCTCGGTGCCCTTGCCCGCCATGGTCTCGAGCAACACCGTCGTCTGCTGTCCCTCAAACATCACCTGGCACAGCGTGTCGACAATCATCTGAATGCCGGCGTCTGCCCCCTGTCCCACATGCGCACCGGGATGGAAGTTGTAGTAATTGCCGGGCAGCGCTTCCAGACGCTGCAAGTCCTCGGCCATTGCCTCCAAGGCAAACTCGCGCGCCCGCTCTTTAGCCGAACAGGGGTTATAGGTATACGGGGCATGAGCCACGAGCGGACCGAAGTCGTTTTGCGCCATAAGCTCGCGCAGAGCCGCCACGTCATCCATATCAAGGTCTTTTGCCTTGCCACCACGCGGGTTGCGCGTGAAGAATGCAAAGGTATTGGCGCCAATGGATAGCGCCGTCTCCCCCATTGCCCGATAGCCCTTCGTCGTCGAAAGATGACACCCGATCGTTAGCATCTCCAACTCCCCCTCATCAGTTGCGGTGAAATACGGTCTATTGGTGCCTTATTTTGGCGCAAACAGACCGTATTCCACCGCAACTTATAAAAGGGTCATGAGGAGCGCGTTTTGTTGAAGGCCTTAAGCACCGCCGTCACGGGACCAGGCTGAAAACGGCGGCGTACGTCGTCCAAGCGCCCGGGGATATCGATGTGCTGCGGACAATGCCGCGCGCATTTGCCGCATTTGACGCAATTGCTCACCAACTTGGACTCGCTCGTGCGCACCGCACTCGCCGTAAAGTATTGTGACAGCCCCGTAAACCAGCTGTGCGCATAGCTCGCGTTGTAGGCGGCAAAGCAGCCGGAAATGTTGATACCCTTGGGACATGGCATGCA
>CABUVC010000181.1 GCA_902494855.1 uncultured Collinsella sp. | reverse complement strand
AGACCGAGTCGACGCTGCTGATGGAAGCCAGCAGCGGATCCAGGCCGCTCGCATCCGAAATCTCGACCATAAAGCGCAGGGTCGCAATACCCTCGCGGTTGGTCGAGGTGGCGGCGGAAAGGATATTGCCGCCTGCATCGCCAATGGCAATGGTGACGTCCTTGAGCAGGCCCATGCGGTCCAGGCACTCGACCACGATCTCGACCTGGAAGAGGGTGTCGGCAGCGCCGTCCCACTCTACGTCAATCATGCGCTCGGGATGCTCCATAAGACCCTTGACGTTGGGGCAGTTGGCGCGATGCACCGAGACGCCACGGCCGCGCGTGATGAAGCCGACGATATCGTCGCCCGTCACGGGGTTGCAGCAATGAGCCAGACGTACCAGCAGGCCACTGTTGCTCTCGCCCTTAACGATAATGCCGTTACTTGTGCTCTTGCCACGCTTTTGCGGCTTGCGGTTGGAGCCGCGGGCCGGCTGTTTCACGACCTCGGCGATAGCCTCGGCCTTGGTGAGCTGTTCCTCGGGCTTGGGGTCCAAGATTTGCTCGACCTTATTACCCACAGCGCGCGGGGCAACCTTGCCGGCGCCGACGGCGGCAAACAGGTCCTCGAGCTGCTTGAAGTTAAACTGCTCCGCCACGGCGTTGAGCGCACGCGTGGAGCGCGGCGTGGAGATGCCATACCCGCGCTTGCGCAGGTCCTTGGCCAGCATATCGCGGCCGGCGGCAGCGTCGTCGTCCTTAGTCGCGGCGGCAAAGTAGCGACGGATCTTGGACTTGGCCGAAGGCGTCTTGACGATCTTGAGCCAATCACGCGACGGTTTGGAACTCTTGTTAGTCAGGATTTCAACGCGGTCGCCCGTCTTGATCTCGTGCGTGAGCGGGGCCACAGCACCGTTGATCTTAGCGCCGACGCAGTGGTTTCCCACCTCGGTGTGAACGGCATAGGCAAAGTCGAGCGGCGTGGAGCCGGCACGAAGCGCCATGACCTCGCCCTTGGGCGTAAAGACGAAGATCTCCTGATCGAAGAGGTCGACCTTCAGCGAATGCAGGTATTCCTTGGCGTCGGTGATCTCATCAGACGCAGCCCAATCGAGCGAATGCTTGAGCCAGTTGATCTGGTCGTCCAAACGTTGAGCGTCATTGGTCTTGGAAGCAGACGATCCGCCCGACTTCTTATATAGCCAGTGGGCGGCAATGCCATACTCGGCCTGCTCATGCATCTCGTAGGTTCGAATCTGAATCTCGAGCGGACGAGCCGTGGGGCCGATGACCGTCGTATGGAGCGACTGGTAGTTATTGACCTTGGGCATGGCGATATAGTCTTTAAAGCGACCAGGCATGGGATGCCACAGCGTATGCACCGCACCGAGCGTGGAGTAGCAATCGCGCACCGAATGGGTAATAACACGCAGCGCCACCAGGTCGTAGATCTCGGAGAACTCCTTGCCCTTGCGCTTCATCTTTTGGTAGATGGACCAATAGTGCTTGGAGCGGCCATTAATCTGGAAGCCCTCCAGGCCAATGCGGTTGAGTTCGTCGGTGAGCGTCTTGATGGTCTCGGCAAGGTAGCGCTCGCGGACCTCGCGCGACTCAGCCACCATGCGCGCGATGCGCTGGTAGGCATCGGGCTCCAGGTAGAAGAAGGACAGGTCCTCGAGCTCCCACTTAATAGAGCTCATGCCCAGGCGGTCGGCCAAGGGCGCGTACACGTCCATGGTCTCGCGAGCCTTAAACAGGCGACGATCCTCACGCAGGGCCGCCAGCGTACGCATGTTGTGCAGACGGTCGGCAAGTTTAACGATGATGACACGAATGTCCTTGGACATGGCGAGGAACATCTTGCGCAGCGTGAGGGCCTGTTTCTCGTCCATGCTGTCGACTTCGATGTTGGTGAGCTTGGTCACGCCATCGACGAGCTCAGCAACGGTTTCGCCAAACAGGCCGGAAACATCGGTGAGCGAGGTCTCGGTATCCTCGACGGTATCGTGCAGCAGCGCGGCACACACCACATCGCAGTCCATCTTGAGATCGGCCAAAATGATGGCAACCTCGACGGGATGGTTAATGTACATCTCGCCCGAGCGGCGCTTTTGGTTGCAGTGCTTCTCGGCGGCAAAGCAGTAGGCCTGCTCAACCTTAGAAAAGTCGTCCTCATTCATATATTTGAGGCACAGGCGCTCCAGCTTGTCGTAGCTGTCCGCCATAATCTCGGGCGGCAGCTCATCGGCATGCTTATAGTGCTCCATCTCCGAAAACGGCTGGAGGGTGGAATCATGGGCGGTACGGGCTGCGGCATCCATCGAGGTCCCCTTCCCCTAGGCCCGCGGTACGATCGGGCGGTTAACTTTGGCTAGCATATCAGAAGCGCACGAATCGAGCGCCCAGCTCCGGAAAGCCGAGAACTCCATGCGCGAGCGCAAGCCCTCCAAATAGCGAATTGACCTGCTCAATTGCACGCGGCCGGGGTTTTCGGTCATCGCGATGCGACGCGTATCGTCAAACCCCGAAACGCGGCAGAAACCGAGTTCTTCGAAGATTCCCAGGCCGCTTTCCACCGAGCGCTCGTCGACCGGCGTGCGGGCATCGATGGCAAGGCACATCTGCGCGATGTCGATATCACTTGCGCAGAATGAATCGTCCCCCGTCTTGCCACGGTTGGAGCGCCACATGGTCTGCAGCGCTCGATAGAGCGTGACGAGCTCGTCGCGCTCGGGCGCATAGCAGTCGAGTAGGCGCTCGTTAATGCGGGCGTCGCGCGACGAATAGAGCAGATGGATCACGGCGGGCTGGCCATCGCGACCGGCGCGGCCGCTCATCTGGTTAAACTCAATGCCGCCAAACGGCATGTGATAGAGCACGACATGGCGGATATCGGGCAGGTTGACGCCCTCGCCAAAGGCAGATGTCGAGACGATGCAGCTGAGGCTGCCGTCTCGGAATGCTTCCTCCACGCGACGGCGATCGGAACGCGCAAGCCCCGCGTTATAGAACGCGATATGGGTTGCGCAATCGGGCACACGCTTGCGCAACGTCTTGGCGAGCGCCACGGACTGGTCGCGCGAATTGACGTAGATGACGGTCTTTTCCCCCGTCGCCACAATCGACACCAAACGGTTCTCGCGACTTGCAAGATCGCGGTCGTCCTCGAGCTGCAGGTTCTCGCGCACCGTCTCGTCGACCACCGTGCGAGTGATCGGCAGCATGCGAGCAAGCTCGGCCACAACCGGAGCCGTCGCGGTGGCCGTCGCAGCCATAACGACCGGGTCGCCCAGGGCTTTGAGGATATCGGGCATGTCGAGATAGGCGCTGCGGTCGCCGCCCTTGGCAAGACCGGCGTGGTGCGCCTCATCGATAACGACAAAGCCGATGCGGCCCGAACGCGCGAAGCGGTCACGGTGGATAGATAGGAACTCGGGCGTCGTGAGCACGATACCGGTGCGGCCCGAAGCTAGGCCGGCGAACACGTCATCGCGTGCGGCCTCCACGGTCTCGCCGGTCAGCACGCCAACGCCAATGCCAAGCGATGCCATCGTCGACGAGAGGTGATAGGCCTGGTCGGCAACGAGCGCGCGCAGCGGATAGACAAAGATGCTCGCACGCCCGCGAAGAACCGCCTCGCGCGCGGCATGCACATGAAAGATGAGCGACTTGCCGCGCCCCGT
>CABUVC010000180.1 GCA_902494855.1 uncultured Collinsella sp. | reverse complement strand
TTACGCCCGCCGAGACCGTCCCACAAATGGTCGAGTGGTTCACCGCCCGCGATGTGAGCGCGTTGGGCATCGGCGCCTTCGGCCCGACCTGCGTCGACCCCAACGACGAGCGCTACGGCTCCATCCTCCAGACGCCCAAGCTCGCGTGGCGAGGCCATGGTCTTCGCGCCGCGTTCGCCGACGCCCTCGGGATTCCGGTGGCCTACGACACGGACGTGAACGTTGCCTGCCTCGGCGAAGTGGTCTTCGGCTGCTGCAAGGGGCTCGAGGACGCCGTCTACGTGACCATCGGCACCGGCGTGGGCGCGGGCGTCATGTGCGCGGGCAGACTCCTTCACGGCATGCTGCACCCCGAGGCCGGTCACATGCTGGTAAGGACCCGTCCCACCGAGGAGGGACGCTGCGTCTGCCCGAGCCACGCGAGCTGTCTCGAGGGGCTCGCCTCCGGCCCCGCCATCGCCGCGCGCTGGGGAAAGCCCGCGGCCGAGCTCGCGGACAACGATGAGGTGTGGGCGCTCGAGGGGGATTATCTGGGGCAGATGTGCGCGAACCTCGTGCTCATGTACTCGCCTCGCCGCATCGTCCTCGGCGGCGGCGTGATGCACCAGGAGCAGCTCTACGGCATCGTCCGCAAGAAGACCCTCGAATATCTGGGTGGCTACATCCAGACCGCCGAGCTTAAGGACATGGAGAGCTACATCTGCGCCCCGGGCTGCGGCGGCGACCAAGGAATCCTCGGCGCGGCCGAGCTGGCAAGAAGGGCGCTCGCGTAACTTGCGCTCTCTCCGCCATACAACGCGTTAAGAAAAGACGAGCGCTTCTTGCCAATTGAGCGGCAAGAAGTGCTCGTCTTTTGCATTTGTTTTTGGGGCAGGACGCCCCGCCTCCACTAGAGTCCCTGGACCGCCACACCCACGAGGTTTGGACCGGTGTGGACAAGAAGCGCGGGGCTGATGTCGGAGCGGACGACATCCACCGCGTTGGCCACGCGCTCGCACAGGGCCTGCTCCATGCGGTCGTAGAGGTCGGCGTGGGCCGAGGTGCGGCTCGCGGCAAAGCGCACCTCGGGGTGCTTCTCGACGATGGCGGCGATGAGCTTGGCCTCGGTGCGATGCGGTACTTGCACAGCCATTTCGTGTGCGCGAGGCTGTTGGCTTTCTGGGCCACAGCAATCACCTTCCCCCTAGTATGATGACCTGAACAATCCTCATGCTAGGGGGAAGGTTTTTGTCGCGTAGCGGAAATTGGCCTCCACCCGCTGAGCGGGTGGCTTTCTATGCCGCGCGTGCCGCGCGGCACGGACTAAAGTCCATGAATAAAAACGAGGAAGGCCACGTCCGGCCTCCCTCGCAAAGGGTCTCTGATTACTCCCACTCATTGGGGACAGACTTACATGAGTGATTGCACTCATTGGGGACAGACTTAAATGAGTGCTCTTGAAATGCCGGCGCCTGGGGACGTTCTTTTTCTGTCTGCAGTTTGGGACGTTCCTTTTCTGTCGGCAGTTTGGGACGGTCCTTGGAGCTGCAGCGCGTCATGAGCGACGAGGCGAAGCGGATCATCCTGTCTTTCGAGTTCTAAGCAGAATTCCCCGTCTCTGAGTAATGATTAGTGCGCATTTGTGCGTATTTGTGTGCGTAGGATTGCGTGGCTATGCGTGTATAAGCGCCGTCTGCTGCTGTATTATGACCATTTGGCGGTTATATACGCAAAAGTACGCACATACGCGCTAATTTGTGCGAATATAGAGACGGCAGAAATGTTAGACGCTCCATGACCCAGGAGGCACATATGGCAGATTCCAAGCAGGCTCCACTCGACGCCGCGGCAGCCGCCAAAGCAGCATTCGCTTCGGTCCAGGACAAGCCGTTCCCTAACGACATCTTTACGGCTCCCGAGCTCCGCTGGGCCGTGATCGGGTGCGGCGTTATCGCCAACCAGATGGCCCAGTCCCTCGCTCTTGCCGGCCGCAAGCTCGCGGGCGTCGCCAACCGCACGCTGTCCAAGGCTCAGACTTTTGCCGAGCAGTATGGCATCGAGAAGGTCTATGACACAGTCGAAGACCTCTACGCCGATCCGGACATCGACGCTGTCTATATCACCACGCCGCACAACACGCATATCACCTATCTGCGTGCCGCGCTGGCCGCCGGCAAGCACGTGCTCTGCGAGAAGGCCATTACCCTCAACTCTGCCGAGCTCGACGAGGCCCGCGCCATCGCCGACGAGCACAACGTGGTCCTTATGGATGCCACCACGGTGCTCCACATGCCGCTGTATCAGGAGCTGCGCCGTCGCATGGATGCGGGCGACTTTGGCCACATGAACCTCGCCCAGCTCAACTTTGGCAGCTATAAGGAGTACGGCGACCTGACCAACCGCTTCTACAACCGCAGCCTTGCCGGCGGCGCCATGCTCGACATTGGCGTGTATGCCCTGTCCGTCATGCGCCTCTTTATGGCAAGCCAGCCCGCTGAGGTCGTGTCTCTGGGCAACACCTGTGAGACTGGCGTTGACGTCGCGGGCGGCATTGTCTGCCGAAACGCCGAGCAGCAGCTGGGCGTCGTGAGCCTTACGCTCCACTCGAAGCAGCCCAAGCGCTCGGTCATCAGCTTTGACAAGTGCTATATCGAGGTCAACGAGTATCCGCGTGCCGACCATGCGATCATCGTGTGGACTGCAGACGGTCACCGTGAGGAGGTCCACGCCGGCACCGAGGCCTACGCGCTGTGCTACGAGATGGCTGACCTCGAGAAGGCCGTCGCCGGCGATGATTCCAAGCGTGAGCTTCTGGATTATGCTTCTGATGTTATGGAGCTGATGACTAAGCTCCGTGCCGATTGGGGAGTCGTCTACCCCGAGGAGGAGTAAGCGATGCTCGCGGAAGATAGGCTCAATGCGATCGTCTCGATGGTGCAGCAGGCTGGTTCAGTAACGGTGCCAGAGCTTGCCGATGCCCTGGGTGTGACGGCTTCTACCATTCGACGCGACCTGCAGACGCTTGACCGAGCGCACCGCATCGCCAAGGTGCACGGTGGCGCGACAAGCCTTGAGCGCGCGCACGTGACGCGCGACTTAACGATCAGTGAGCGCAGTGATCTCCATAACGACGACAAGGAGCGCATCTGCGCCCGTGCGGCGGCGCTTGTGGAGCCCGATAGTTTCGTGTATATCGATTCGGGTTCCACGACCCTCAAGCTCATCGAGCATCTTCCGCATCTCGAAGGGGTTACCTATGTGACTGATTCCGTGCTCCATGCTCAGCATCTCGCTTTGCGCGGCATGCGTACCGTGGTGCTGGGCGGCGAGCTCAAACCCGAGACCGAGGCGCTCGTTGGCCCCGATGCCTTGGCAACTCTAGAACGCTACAACTTCAACTGCGGCTTTTGGGGCTCCAACGGCATTGCCGCCGAGCAGGGTTTTACGACTCCCGATATCGAGGAAGCGCAGGTCAAGCGTATCTCGATGCGCCATACGGCCAAACGCTTCGTAATCTCGGACGCCAGCAAATTTGGCATGGTGGCGCCCGTCAAGTTCGCGGACTTCCGCGACGCAACAATTATTACCGCGGGCGAGGTGCCCGCAAAGTACCGGGCAATGGACAACGTCATCACGGTCTAGCGACGGGGCAAGGCCAAAATCATTTAGTTCTCTCAATAGAAAAGC
>CABUVC010000179.1 GCA_902494855.1 uncultured Collinsella sp. | reverse complement strand
GTGCGCGCCAACGCCGACGAGTGGCATGTCGATCCCAAGCGCGTGTGCATCGTGGGTTTCTCGGCGGGCGGCATGATCTGCGCCTCGTTGGCAACGCAGTGGAAGACCGGACCCTTCGCGGGCCTTGCCGGGGCTCGTCCGGAGGATGTTCGTCCCGACGCCGTGGTGCTGGGCTATCCGTTGCTCGACCTTGCCTATGTGCGCGATATGCAGACGCGCGACCCGCGCATCGACCTGCGCGTGCCCAAGACGGGTGGCAAGACGGGGCGCGATTTGCTCAACGACTATCTGTCGATGGTGACGGGCGGCGAGGCGACCGATGAGCACCTGGCCGACATTTGCCCTACCACGCACGTTTCGCGTCAGATGCCCCCGACCTTTGTGTGGGGCGTTTCGGACGACAAGACGGCGCCGGTCGCGCAGGTCTACCCGTTTGCGCAGCGCATGGCCGAGGAGGGTGTTGCATGCGAGATGCACGTCTTTGACCAGGGTGGCCACGGCCTTTCGCTCGGCAACGCCAATACCGCGGTCGACAACGAGGACAAGCAGGTTTCCGTCCGTCCCTGGATCCGTCTGGCCTTCCGCTTCCTGGAACGCCATATGTAAAAGTAGACTACTTGCCCGTTTCAAAAAGTCTGCTTAGAGGAGGAGCCATGCTTGAGGGTACGTATGTGGTTTTGGCCCAGACGCCGGTGGGGAGCAAGCGCGGCGAGGTGACGTTTTCACATGGGGTGAACGGCGCGCTCAGGGCAGTACTAAACGTCAGGGGCCTCAATATCGCTCTCTCGGGTGCCCGCGCTGAGTGCGATTTCTTTGAGCTCTCGGGTACTATCTCCCACGTCTTGATGGGCAAGGCGCCCTTTACATGCACGGGGTCGGTTGAGGGTGATCGACTCACTGCTACCGCGCGGTCGGGTTCCATTTCGATCTCGCTGAGCGGTATGCGCAAAGAGCTTTCGGGGCGCACCGCATAAAGTTTGCGCAGGTAAACATCGGTATTTGACTTTATAAAATAGTTCAGAGCGCTATCATTTGTCGTTACGAGTTGGTTAGCCCCGGTAAACGGTTAACCGCGTCTAACGAAAGGATGAGCGAGTGAAGCTCGATACACTCGAGATTGGAAAGGACGCCGTTGTCGCATCGGTGGCATCGGACGATCAGGCACTCCGACAGCATATTTTGGACATGGGCCTAACGCCGGGCACCGAAGTCACCATGATGAAGTACGCCCCCATGGGCGACCCGCTCGAGATCCGCCTGCGTGGCTACGAGTTGACGCTGCGCAAGGACGATGCCGCTCGCATCGAGCTTGTGGGTATTCACGACACCGATACGGGTCCGCGCGCTAACGCCGCAATCGGCACGACGGAGCACCCGGCACTCGGCGAGGGGACGTATTCGCCCCGTGCGGCAAAGACGGCCGTGCCCGAGGGCGCGCCGCTGCACTTTGCCCTCGCCGGCAACCAAAACTGCGGCAAGACCACGTTATTCAACCAGCTGACGGGCTCCAACCAGCATGTCGGTAACTTTCCCGGCGTGACGGTCGACCGCAAGGACGGCACTATCCGTAACCACGCCGAGGCGAGCGTTACCGACCTGCCTGGCATTTACTCCCTGTCGCCGTACACAGGCGAAGAGGTCGTGAGCCGTCAGTTCATCCTCGACGAGCGCCCGGACGCCATCATCGACATCATCGACGCCACCAACATCGAGCGTAACCTGTACCTGACGCTGCAGCTTATGGAGCTCGATCGTCCCATGGTCATCGCGCTCAACATGATGGACGAGGTGACCGCCAACGGCGGCGCCGTGGACGTCAACTTGCTCGAGAGCCTGATGGGCGTGCCTGTTGTCCCCATTAGCGCTGCCCGCAACGAGGGTATCGGCGAGCTGGTGGATCATGCCTTGCACGTGGCGCGGTTCCGTGAGCGCCCCGGTCGCCTGGACTTCTGTGCGCCCGATGGTCCAGACGGCGGTGCACTGCATCGCTGCATCCACGGCATCGCCAACCTGATCGAGGACCATGCCGCGACGGCGCACATTCCCGTGCGTTTTGCGGCGACCAAGCTGGTTGAGGGCGACGAGCTGGTGACCGAGGCACTTCATCTGGATCGCAACGAGCTTGACGCCATCGAGCACATCATTACCCAGATGGAGGGCGAGGCCGGCACCGACCGTCTATCTGCGCTGGCCGACATGCGCTTCGGCTTTATCGGCGACGTGTGCGGGCGCTGCGTCGTAAAGCCGCACGAGAGCCGCGAGCACGTGCGCTCCGTCAAGATTGACCGCATCCTGACGGGTCGTTACACAGCCATTCCGGCGTTCCTGGTGATCATGGGCCTCGTCTTTTGGCTGACGTTTGGCGTGATCGGCGCGGCGTTGCAGGGACTTATGGAGGACGGCATCGCTGCCATCATCGCCTCGGCCGATGCGGGTCTCAAGGCGTTCGGCACCAACGACGTGGTGCGCTCGCTGGCCGTCGACGGTGTTCTCACGGGCGTGGGCAGCGTGCTGACCTTCCTGCCGATCATCGTCGTGCTCTTCTTGTTCCTCTCCATTCTGGAAGACTCGGGCTACATGGCGCGCGTGGCCTTTGTCATGGATAAGGTATTGCGTCGCTTTGGCCTGTCGGGCCGCAGCTTCGTGCCTATGCTCGTCGGTTTTGGCTGCACCGTGCCGGCTATCATGTCGACCCGTACGCTCCCATCCGAGCACGACCGCAAGATGACGGTCATGCTCACGCCGTTCATGAGCTGTTCGGCCAAGTTGCCGGTCTACGGTCTGCTGTGCGGGGCGTTTTTCCCGCAGGCGACAGTTCCCGCCATGGTCTCGCTCTATCTGATTGGCATTGCGGTCGGATGCATAGCGGCTTTGGTGCTCAACCGCACGGCATTTAAGGGCGACCCGGTGCCGTTTATCATGGAGCTCCCCAATTACCGCCTGCCGAGCGTTAAGACGACGGTGATGCTGGCATGGGATAAGGCCAAGGACTTCATCACCAAGGCCTTCACCATTATCTTTGCCGCTACGGTGGTCATTTGGTTCCTTCAGACGTTCGACATCCGCTTTAATGTGGTCGCCGATCAGTCGCAAAGCCTGCTTGCGGGTCTCGGCAGCATCATCGCGCCGGCGCTGGCGCCGCTTGGGTTTGGCGATTGGCGAGCATCCACGGCGCTCGTCACCGGCCTTATCGCCAAGGAGAGTGTCATCTCGACCCTCACGGTGCTTTTGGGCGCGACCTCGCCCGCGGCACTGTCGACCATGTTTTCGCCGTTTACCGCTTACGTGTTCCTGGTCTTTACGCTGCTGTACCCGCCCTGCGTGGCGGCCATCGGTGCCGTCAAGAGCGAGCTGGGTGCGCGCTATGCCGTTGCCGTGTTCGCGTTTCAGGTGACGGTCGCCTGGATCGTGGCGTTTGTCGTGCATTCGGCGGGCATATTGTTGGGGTTGGCTTAGCTATTTATTGACGGCGCAACCCCTGTGTATTGAGTTGATTGCGGTCCCGCATCTGTACTGACGGATGCGGGGCCGTTGCTATATAATCGCCCACCGCCCATGACAATCGGAGAGGTTTCCTACATGACCCAGGCAAGACAAGATGGCATCTCGCTCAAGCAGTGGCTCCCGCTTATCGGGCTCGCCTGTTGTGCGTTCGTGTTCAACACAT
>CABUVC010000178.1 GCA_902494855.1 uncultured Collinsella sp. | reverse complement strand
GCACGAGCCGAAGAGCACTAAATGTGCTCTTCGTGCGAGCCCAGGACCTGACCGAGCGAAAACCAAGCAGGCGGACACGCCGACGGGCAAGGGAGAGATATATGGAAGAAATGCCCAAGAACTACGATCCGTCGACCAACGAGCCGGCGATCCTGCAGAAGTGGCTTGACGGTGGCTACTATAAGCGCCGTGAGGGCGTGGGCGATTGCACCGTCACCATTCCGCCTCCCAACGTGACCGGCAAGCTCCACATGGGCCACGCCACCGACGACTCCATCCAGGACGCCATCATCCGTATGGCCCGCATGCGCGGCAAGTCCACGCGCTGGGTGCTGGGCACCGATCACGCCGGTATCGCCACGCAGACCAAGGTCGACAAGAAGCTGAAGAGCGAGGGCATCAGCCGCCTGGAGATCGGTCGCGACAAGTTTGTCGACGCCTGCTGGGATTGGACCCACGAGTACGGCGGCATCATCGTCGAGCAGATCAAGCGCATGGGCTGCTCCGTCGACTTCGACAACGAGCGCTTCACCATGGACGAGGACTATGCCCAGGCCGTGCGCAAGGTCTTCTGCGACTGGTACCACGACGGTTTGATCTACCGCGGCAAGCGTATCGTTAACTGGTGCCCCAACTGCACCACCGCCATCTCGGACGACGAGGCCGAGTACAAGGACGAGAAGGGCCACCTGTGGCACCTGCGCTACCCGCTGACCGAGCCGGTCAACGGCCAGGACTACATCGTCGTCGCCACCACGCGCCCCGAGACCATGCTCGGCGACACGGGCGTCGCCGTCTCTCCGAAGGACCCCGAGAAGGCCGCCTTTGTGGGCAAGACTGTCAAGCTCCCCATTGTCGACCGCGAGATCCCCATCTTTGAGGATTGGCACGTCGATGCCAACTTTGGCTCCGGCTTCGTTAAGGTCACCCCGGCCCACGACCCCAACGATTACGCCATGGGTCAGGCCCACGACCTGCCGCAGATCAACATCTTTGATGAGCACGCGGTGGTCGTCGAGGGCTACGGCGAGTTTACCGGCATGACCCGCGAGGAGTGCCGCGAGGCCGTCATCAAGTGGTTCGAGGAGCATGACCTGCTCGATCACGTCGAGGACCATGACCACTCCGTCATGCACTGCTACCGTTGCGACGCCGCGCTGGAGCCGTGGCTGTCCGAGCAGTGGTTCGTGGCCGTCGATAAGCTCAAGGGGCCGGCGCTCGACGCCGTCAACTCCGGCAAGGTCACCTTCCACCCCGCGCGCTGGACGCAGACCTACACCACCTGGATGGAGAACCTTAAGGACTGGTGCATCAGCCGCCAGCTGTGGTGGGGCCACCGCATCCCCGTGTTCTACTGCGAGGACTGCGGCTGGGAGGACGCCCTGACCGAAGACACCGACGTGTGCCCCAAGTGCGGCGGCCATCACGTGCATCAGGACGAGAATGTGCTGGACACTTGGTTCAGCTCGCAGCTATGGACCTTCGCCACGCAGGGCTGGCCGCAAAAGCCGGAGCTGCTCGAGGGCCATCACCCCACGACCGCGCTCGTCACCGCGCGCGACATCATCGCGCTGTGGGTCGCCCGCATGGTCATGAGCTCGCTGTACTTCCTGGACGAGGTGCCGTTTAAGGACGTCGTTATCTACCCGACGATCCTGGCCAAGGACGGCAGCCGCATGTCCAAGTCCAAGGGCAACGGCGTTGACCCCATGGACCTCATTGGCATGTACGGTGCCGACGCCATGCGCTATAACCTGCTGACGCTCTGCACCAACAACCAGGACGTCAAGTTCGACGCGAACATCGACAAGAAGACCAAGAAGCTCATCGACAGCCCGCGCACCGAGCAGGCTAAGTCGTTTGTGACCAAGATCTGGAACGCCAGCCGCTTCCTGCTCATGAACATGGAGGGCTACACGCCCGGCGAGCCCGTCGTGGAGACGCCGGCCGACGCCTGGATGTTCAGCCGTCTGGCAAAGGCCGTCAAGATGGTCACCGAGGGTATCGAGAAGTATACCTTTGGCGACATGGCCCGCGGCGTGCAGCAGTTCTTCTGGAACGAGGTCTGCGACTGGTATGTCGAGGTCACCAAGGCCCGCCTGAAGGGCGAGGGCCGTCTGCAGGCGCAGCGCAACCTGATCTTTGTGCTTGACACCTCCATTCGCCTGATGCACCCGCTCATGCCGTTTGTCACCGAGGAGATCTGGGACAACATGCCGGCGAGCGTGCTCGACCTGGACGCCGAGGGCAACGTGGACCGCGCCGAGGCGCTCATGATCGCCAAGTGGCCGGAGCCCGCCGACTACGCTAAGTATGTCGATGAGCCCGCCGAGCGTGCGTTTGAGCTGTGCCGCACCGTCGTGTCTGCCGCCCGCGCCACCCGTTCGCGTTATCGCTTAAGCCCCAAGGCCGAGCTCGACGTGGTCGTGCGTGCCGGTGCCGAGGACATCGAGAAGCTCGAGAGCCTGCGCTCGACCATCGAGCCGCTTGCCAATACCTCCTCGCTGGTCATGGGTACCGACGTTGAGAAGCCGGCTGCGAGCATCGCCGTGGTCGACAGCGGCGTCGAGGTCTTTGTGGTGCTCGAGGGCAAGGTCGATCTTTCGGCGGAGAAGGCGCGCCTGGAGAAGGAGATCGCCGCGGCCCAGAAGGAGCTCGCCGGCTGCGAGAAGACGCTTGCCAACGAGGGCTTTGTGGCCAAGGCCGCGCCCGCGGTGGTCCAGAAGAAGAGGGACCGTGCAGCTGAGCTCAAGGAGATCCTGGCGGCGCTGACTGCTCAGGTTGCTGACTTCTCGTAGGGCTTACTGGGGGACGCGGTTTGGGGCATTGCTCGCTACTGCGGACACCTATTCCGCCGTTCTAACGAACGGCGGCTGGCTCGACGCTGCAAACGCCTCTGATGGCCAATCTGCCGTTCAACTTCGGGCGCATGGGCATAAGCCCTATGCGCCCTTGTTTCACGGCACCTTGGCTCATCAGAGGCGTTTTCGCTGACTATCCTCAACCTATACTGTTTTATTTTTCTATGAATGGCGGTTCTGAAAATGCCTAAGCGTTCTGGCTTGTATACCGTTCCTTTTGAGTTTGATTTGCTTTCGTTTGGTGAGGCTGTGGGACTTGCTGCTGATACGGGGCGGATTTCTGGGGATGCTGGGCCTCTGCTTGAGACGGTTGTCGATATGCTCGTTGAGTTGGGGCGTCCGGACGAGTACTTTGATTGCATTCAGGTCGCCGGTACCAATGGCAAGACTTCGACTACGCGTTTTTCGGCTGCCATTCTTCGTGGTGAGGGGCTCAAGACCGCGCTGTATACGTCGCCACAGCTGGTACGCTATCCCGAGCGCATGGAAGTCGATGGATGCGTCGTGAGCGATGAGGCATTCGCCCGTGGCGTTTCGGCCGCTGTTGAGGTGGGGCATCGAGTGAATGCCCGTCGTGTGGCGGCGGGGGAGCGCGCCTATACCATCACGCCGTTTGACCTTTTGACGGCTGCCGCACTTGTAGTGTTTGCCGAGGCCGCGGTGGATGTCGCCGTGCTCGAGGTTGGCATGGGCGGACGCTGGGATGCTACGAGTGCGACTGATCCCGTGGCCGTCGCCATTACGGGTATTGGGCTCGATCACACACGTATTTTGGGCGATACGCTCGAGGCCATTGCGGGGGAGAAGGCTGCGGTTATTAAGCCTGGGCGATTGGTTGTTTTGG
>CABUVC010000177.1 GCA_902494855.1 uncultured Collinsella sp. | reverse complement strand
TGTTTCGTGCTCGTCGGCCATTACGGCAACCCCTCGTTAACAATTTGGAAACAATGCGTCCATTAGGGTAACGCGGAACGCGACGATTGAAACCCCTAGTTAGACGAGCGGTATGCCTACATCGGGGGGCATACAAATTACGGCCGGCCACGCTTTTGCTTGCGCGGTCGGCCGTTTAACGTTTTCGCAGATAAAACCTGCCAAAACAAACCTGTCCCTTTTTGGAAGGTTATTCGTGCTGGCTGGTGCGGTGCTCGTACTCCTCGGGGGTGATGACGTCCTCGATGCGCAGGTTGACGCCCGCCACCTCAAGGCCCGTCATCGCGGCAAGGCGCTCGGTGACGCGTGCCTTGACATCGTCGAAGATCGCGGGCGCATAGGCACCGTACTCGATAATGACGGAGATGTTGACGACCACGCGATTGTCATCGGTGACCTCGACCGTCACGCCCTTGGTCAGATTCTCGGCACCAAACTGCTCCTGCACAAAGTGCATGAGGTTACCCTTCATGCCCAGAACGTGCGGCACCTCGCGGGTGGCCATGGCGACGATTTTCTCGATCACGCCGTTGGAATAGGTGAGCGAGTCCTCGGACTCGTCCGCTTCCTCGTCATCCTCATCCGTATCGGACTCGGCCTCGACGAGAGCCTCATCCTCGAGCGTCACATCCTCAGCTTCGGCGACGACCGCCTCGTTCTCCTCGAGCTCGGTATCGGCTACATCGACCTTCGTATTAAAAGCCATGGTTCCTCCTTATGCCTGCCGCGGATGCGACAGTCGAATACATATTAGCGGCCGCTAAACAGACGGCCGAAGAAGTTGACGATCCCGTTCTCGCCGTCGCGGATCTGACCAATTACGGCGCCGATCAGCACGAAGAATGCAATGACGAGCGTGTCCCACAGGCCCAACGTGAGCACCAACACGGCGAGGATAAAGCCAGCGACGGCGCCAAGCGTGGTGTTGGGATGACGCACGGCATAGCTCCAGATGGCAGCGCCCGTACCCTTGATGAGACCCATAGCCTCGTCAAAATCCGCGGCTGCCGCGTCTTGTAACTCGGTTGCTTCTGCTTTGGACTCAACAGGTTCGTTCGCCGGCGTGGCGCTCTGGTCAATCGTCAGGCGCGGCGTACGAGCAGTCTTATCTTGATTGGTATCACTCACCGGAAACCTCCACGGTCTGGACGGTAGTCTTGGACGGCAAAAAACGGACGCGCACGGTCGTGCCCGGCGTGCCGAGCATGGTGTCGCAGGCCTTCTCGATGCGCTGCTGCATCGAGGTGGCAAGAGCGGCAACGTCCTTATCATCGAGCGCGATGGCCTCGACCTTAAAACGGACGTGCGAATCGTCGGAGCCTTGGACGCGGGCCTCGACATGCTCGACCATCACGCGGTCGTCGCGCTCGGCAGCAACCCTGGCACACGAAGAAAGCGCCGCGAGCGTGACCTCGATATTGCGCTCCCCCGCCGGATGCACGCAGGACGGCTCGCGACGAGCAAACATCAGGCGGAAGAAGCTTACCAGCACGCCGATCGCCACAACTCCGCCGCATGCCGTCACGACAATGCGCGGCATGGGGTCGCGCATCAGCAGCATAAAGCGATACGTATACGGCCCCCAAAACTGGCAGACAAGCGTACCCAGCGCCACGATGGCTGCGGCAAGATACACAATCGCTAGGGCTCGTTTGAGTACGCGCACGCGGCGCTCCCTTCAAATCTCGGCTCTCGAAATGCAGAACGGTTCGCATCATTATAAAAGAGCCGGGTCCGGTGCTCTACGCACGCGGATCCGGCTCATCTATTCCACGAGGCTTGCATGCTCGCTTCATTATGCCCAGATATGCACGGCTTAACCCGTGCGAGCGCTACTCCTCCTCGAGGGCAGCGATGACCTCGTCGGTCATGTCCATGGTGCTGTAAACATCCTGGACGTCGTCGAGCTCCTCAAGACGGTCGATGAGGCGCTGAACCTTCTTGGCGTCGGCGCCGGAGACCTCGGTCGGGGTGGTCGGGACCATGGTGGTCTCGGAACCCTTGACCTGGACGCCCTGCTCCTCGAGCGCCTTGGAGACAGCCATAACCTCGTTGGCAGTAGTCCAGACGATCCACTCCTCGCCGGCGTCCTCGTAGTCCTCGCCACCGGCCTCGGCGATGGCCATCATGAACTCATCCTCGTCACCGGCAGCACCGTTGGCGATCATGGTCTCCTTCTTGGCGTTCTCGTCCAGGATCTCCTTGGCGACGACGATCTGGCCCTTACGCTCAAACTGGAAGGCAACGGAGCCGGAGGTGCCCAGGTTGCCACCAGCGTGGGAGAAGGCGGAACGGACATCAGCGGCGGTACGGTTGCGGTTGTCGGTCAGGCAGTCGACGTAGACGGCGACACCGGCGGGACCGTAGCCCTCGTACACGATGTTCTCGTAGACGGCGGCGTCAGCACCCGAACCAAAAGCCTTGTCGATAGCGGACTTGATCTTGTCCTTAGGCATGGACTGAGCCTTGGCCTTGGCAACGGCAGCGGCGAGGCTGGCGTTGTTCTCGGGCAGCGGGTCACCGCCGAGACGGGCAGCAACGGTGATGTTGCGGCTGAGCTTGGAGAAGAGGGCGGAACGCTTGGCGTCCTGCGCGCCCTTACGATGCTTGGTTGTGGCCCACTTAGAGTGTCCGGACATACGTGTCTCCTATCGGTTTCGACCTAAAGCCCAGCGCAGATGCTCGGGCAATATAAACAAACGTCGTTATGATATACCTACTGGCCTGCGAGATAAACCCCAAAATGAAGGCGTCGTGATGATGGCCCCTTTGGTGCAAAGAAACCTGACCCCAATGCACCAAGTTAGGACCAGAGGAAGTCGCTGCGGGTGACGGTGGCGCCGATGGCGAAGGGCATGCAGGCGATGACCGGATACAGGTAGCGCATGTAGGTCGAGCCGTTGCACGGGCCAATCAGGCACACGGCGAGCACGCCCAACAGCGGCACCCAGATCGCCAGCGCACGCCATGAATGACGACGCAGCAGGTAGACCACCACGGCGATCATGATCCACACATAGGTGGCCGAGCTCATGGTGAGCGAGATAAACGGGATGCGTTGTACTGCCACGCGATACAGGTTGATCAGGTGGTCGCACCAGCGCACAACCTTGCTATCGACCGGATGGAAGTCGAAGTACTTGAGGTTATCGGGCTTCGCCATAATCTCGGCACTGCGCGCCGTGCTGTAGACCCAGGCATCGCGCGCGCTCGGATAAAAGTAGCCGTAGTAGTTATTGATGAGCGCCGAGATATAGCACTCGGGATCCTTTTTGAACATCTGGGCCCACACCTCAAAATAGGCCTTGATGTCCTCCTGCGAGGCGTACTCGTTAAAGCAGTTCTTGACGGCATCGGACTTGTCGGGGTTGTAGCGGCGGCCCAGATTCTCGTACTTGAGCACACGGTCGATCACGGCACGCTCTTCGTCGGTCACCAAGCCGTCGCAAGGAGCCTCCACGATGGCGCCGTCCTCCTTAACCGTGGGGTTGACGCCCGAGTTGAGGCCGTCGTGCTTTTGGACGAAACGAGCCGTCTGCTGGAACGGAATCGAGAGGATTTCGCGCTTGGAACCAGGCGTGATATCGTGCGCCGGCATAAAGACCTTGGTGAAGTACATATTAGAGGCAAGGCAGAGTGCAAGCACCGCAAGAACTCCCACCCAGC
>CABUVC010000176.1 GCA_902494855.1 uncultured Collinsella sp. | reverse complement strand
CGGCACCCAGGTCGACCTGGGCCATAAGGGCACCCAGGACGGCAGCCATGGGCTTGCCCCAGCGCTCTGCTTCGGTGCGCAGGCGCTCGAAGTACTCCTGGAAGGAGAGGTAGGCGCGCTTGTGCTCAAAGCCGGCGGCAACGAGCTTGGCGATGGACTCGACCACGGACAGGTAGGCGCCCGCAAACTGGTCGGCCTCCATCAGATAGGGGTTGAAGCCCCATGCCATGGCACTCGCCGTGGTGGTCTCGCCGCCCACGGGGAACTTGGCGACCATGGCCGAGCTGGGGGTGAGCTGCGTCTTGCCGCCAAAGGGCATGAGCACGGTCGCGGCGCCGATGGTGGAGTCGAAGCGCTCGGAAAGGCCCTTGTTGGAAGCGACGTTGAGGTCGGTGACGAGCGAGGTCATGCGCTCGGCGAGCGTGGTGCCGGCCCAGCTGGGCTGCCACACACTGCGGGCGCAGACGTGGGCGACCTGGTGCTTGGGCGCACCGTTGGAGTTGAGGAACTCGCGGGACAGGTCGACGATAGCGACGCCGTTCCAGGCCATGCGCATGCGCGGCTCAGCGGTAACCTCGGCGATAACGGTCGCCTCCAGGTTCTCCTCGGCGGCGTAGCCCATGAACTCCTCGACGTCACCGTCGGCGACGGCGCAGGCCATGCGCTCCTGGGATTCAGAGATGGCGAGCTCGGTGCCGTCAAGACCGTCGTACTTCTTGGTCACGGTATCAAGGTCGACATACAGGCCGTCGGCAAGCTCGCCTACAGCGACCGAGACACCGCCGGCGCCAAAGTCGTTGCAGCGCTTGATCAGACGGCAGGCGTCGCCGCGGCGGAACAGACGCTGCAGCTTGCGCTCGACAGGGGCGTTGCCCTTCTGGACCTCGGCACCCGAGGTCTCGATGGACTCGGTGTTCTGGGTCTTGGAGGAGCCGGTGGCGCCACCGATGCCATCGCGGCCGGTGCGGCCGCCCAGCAGGATGATCTTGTCGGTGGGAGCGGGGCACTCGCGACGAACGTGGTTTGCCGGGGTAGCGCCCACGACGGCGCCAACCTCCATGCGCTTGGCCACGTAACCGGGGTGATAGAGTTCGTTGACCTGACCGGTGGCAAGGCCGATCTGGTTGCCGTAGCTGGAGTAGCCGGCGGCGGCAGTGGTCACGAGCTTGCGCTGCGGCAGCTTGCCCTCGAGCGTCTCGGAAACCGGGACGGTGGGGTCACCGGCGCCGGTGACACGCATGGCCTGGTACACGTAGCTGCGGCCCGAGAGCGGGTCGCGGATGGCGCCGCCCACGCAGGTGGCGGCACCGCCGAAGGGCTCGATCTCGGTCGGGTGGTTGTGGGTCTCGTTCTTAAACAGGAACAGCCAGTCCTGGTCCTCGCCGTCGACATCGACCTTCACCTTGACGGTGCAGGCGTTGATCTCCTCGGACTCGTCGACATCGGTCATGACGCCGGTCTTCTTAAGGTACTTGGCGCCGATGGTGCCCATGTCCATGAGGCAGACGGGCTTGGCGTCGCGGCCGAGTTCGTGGCGCATCTCCATGTAGCGGTCGAAGGCTTGCTGCACCACGGCGTCGTCGATCGTCACGTCGTCCAGGACGGTGCCGAAGGTGGTGTGGCGGCAGTGGTCGGACCAGTAGGTGTCGATCACGCGGATCTCGGTGATGGTGGGGTCGCGATCCTCATCGCGGAAGTACTGCTGGCAGAAGGCGATGTCTGCCTCGTCCATGGCAAGGCCGCGATCGGCGATAAAGGCGGCAAGGCCGGCCTCGTCGAGCTCGCGGAAGCCGTCGAGCACCTCGACGGGCTGGGGCTCGGGGGTCTCCATGTACAGCGTCTCGGGCAGGTCGAGCGAGGCGATGCGAGCCTCGACGGGGTTCACCACGTAGTGCTTGATGGCATCGATGGCGGCCTCGTCCAGAGCGCCCGAGATCATATAGACCTTGGCGGAGCGCACGGCGGGGCGCTCGCCCTGGCTGATGAGCTGCACGCACTCGCTGGCGGAGTCGGCGCGCTGGTCAAACTGGCCAGGCAGGAACTCGACGGCAAAGACGGCGCCATCGCTTGCGGGGAGTTCGTCGTAGGTCACATCGACCTGGGGCTCGCTAAAGACGGTCGGCACGCAGGAGCGGAAAAGCTCCTCGTCGATGCCCTCGACGTCGTAGCGGTTGATGATCCTCAGGGCCTCGATGCCCTTGATGCCGAGAATTTCGGTCAGCTCGCCCTTGAGCTGCTGAGCCTCGACGTCGAACCCGGGTTTCTTCTCCACGTAGATACGAGAGACCATTGGTTCCTGCCTTCCTGATCGGTTGGGCGTACGGTACGGTATGCGGCAGCGGTCGGTTTGCGGGGTCTGCCCTGCGGTCGCCTTGAGCCACATGTTTGTAAACCTCACTATGATACGACAGCTCGCGGCGCGTTGAGGACGGCGAGGGTGCTACAGTGAAGCGCAAACAAGAGAAAGGCATCACATGGCATTCGTTTCGCTCGCCATCATCGCACTCGTGGCCTTTGCGAGTCCTTTTATCGCCTCGGCGATTCCCGGAAAACCCGTTCCCGAGACGGTCTTTTTGCTCGTGCTCGGCGCGGTGCTGGGACCCCATATGCTCGGCGTCATCCATGTAGATGCTGAGGTCTCGCTTGTGTCCGAGCTGGGCCTGGCCTTTTTGTTCCTGCTTGCCGGCTTTGAGATCGACCCCAAGAGCATCACGGGCGTCGAGGGGCGCTACGGCTTGGCGACGTGGGTCGTCACGTTTGGTATCGCCTGGCTTGCCGTGCGCTTTACCCCGTGGTTCTCAGTCAGTCATTTCGACGGTATCGCCGTGACGCTTGCCCTCACTTCGACGGCGCTCGGTACGCTCGTGCCCATTATGCGTGAGCGCTCGCTCACCGGCACGCGCGTGGGCGACTCGATTCTCGCGTATGGCACTTGGGGCGAGCTCGGTCCCGTGCTCGCCATGTCGGTGCTGTTGTCTGCCCGCACTGGCATCCAAACGCTCGTTATCCTTGGCTTGTTTGCGGTGGTTTGCGTGTTGCTGGCCGTGGTCCCGAGCCGCTCCAAGCGCGTCGGCAGCCGCTTCTTTGCGTTTGTTGAGGAGCGCGCCGATACCACGTCGCAGACCTTCGTGCGCCTGACGGTGCTCATCCTGGTCACGCTCGTGGCATTCTCGGCTGTCTTTGATCTCGACATCGTGTTGGGTTCTTTTGCCGCCGGCTTTGTCCTGCGCTATATCATCCCCGAGGGCAACCATACGCTCGAGACCAAGCTCGACGGTCTGGCCTACGGTTTTTTGATTCCGGTGTTCTTTACCGTATCGGGCGCAAAGATCGATCTGACGGCCGTGGCGTCGCGCCCGGGTCTGCTCGTGGGCTTTATCGTGGCGTTGTTGATTATTCGTGCCGTGCCCATTCTTATTTCCATGAGCATTTGTCCTGCGACGCGCGATGTGTCGGCGTATGGTCGCATTACCGTGGCCCTGTACTGCACCACGGCGCTTCCGATCATCGTTGCCGTGACGAGCGTTGCCGTCAACGCGGGCGCGCTGTCGCAAGACGTCGCATCGGTTATGGTCGCTGCCGGCGCCATCACGGTGTTCTTGATGCCGCTGCTCGCGCAGCTCTTCTACCGCGTGGTCGATGCGGCGCCGGTCACCGCCGTGGCAGAGGTTGCCGAGCATCCATCCGATGCGCTCGACATCCTGCGCGCCCACCACGACCTAGCGAGCT
>CABUVC010000175.1 GCA_902494855.1 uncultured Collinsella sp. | reverse complement strand
TGCTCGCGTTGCGGCAAGCCGTTCGCCCCGCACAAGGAGATCGACTACGCTAAGCGCCTGTTGCAAAAGGCCGGCGGCATGGAGGCCGAGCAGGCCGCCCGTACCGTCGGTATGTGCCAGGAGTGCAAGCGCGAGCTCGACGCCCTGCGCGCCGCCTCGGCCGTAAAGACCGGCAACGCGCGCGGCATGGCTGCCAACGAGACGCTTGCGTCCGGTGAGCCCCAGGGCCCCGGCATGGAGTATCTGGGCGGCCACGGCGTGAACCCGGAGTATGTCGACCGCGAGCTCAACCCCGATGCGCCCGAGATCCCCGCTGGACCTGCACCGGTCGAGGGCATCATCATGGATTTTGAAACGAAGGAGGAGTAACCATGGCCGAACCCACGCTTTTGCCCGAGCGGCTCCAGTACCGCCCGACCAAGATCGAGCTCGACGAGAGCATCGAGAAGGCCAAGGAGACCCTTCTTAAGAAGATCAAGCGCTCGGTGTACGTCTACCGTGTTGACTGCGGTGGCTGCAACGGCTGCGAGATCGAGATCTTCGGTTCCATCACGCCCGTCTTTGACGTCGAGCGTTTTGGCGTCAAGGTCGTGCCTTCGCCCCGTCACGCCGATGTGCTGCTGTACACCGGCGCCGTGACGCGTGCCATGCGCATGCCGGCCCTGCGCGCCTTTGAGGCCGCACCCGATCCCAAGATCGTGGTGTCCTATGGCGCGTGCGGCTGCACCGGCGGCATCTTCTACGACAACTACTGCGTCTGGGGCGGTACGGACAAGATTCTGCCGGTCGATGTCTACATCCCCGGCTGCCCGCCCAGCCCCGCGCAGACCGTCTACGGCTTTGCCATGGCGCTCGGTCTGCTGGACCAAAAGCTCCATGCCGAGACCACGGTGGAGGCCGCCGGCGAGCAGGCCGATATCTTGCACCCCGGCGTGCCGTACAAGCTGCGCGTTGCCATCGAGCGCGAGGCTCGCGCCATGAGCGGCTACCGTTACGGCCGCGACCTGGCCAATGAGTTTATGGATACGCTCGAGGGCGCGCCCAAGGGCGATATCCGCGGTGCTATGGCGCTGCTCATCGACAAGCAAGATGATCCTCGCCGCGTTGAGGTCTACTCGGCGCTGCAGGATCTGGTGCTGGCCGGAGGTCGCTAGATGGAGCTCACGGACCGCTCTGGTTACTTTGCGGGCCCCGGTATGCTCGGCGGCTCCTTTGGCGATGCCTCGCGCGCAAGCGACGAGGCCGCCGAGGGTGTCGCCGACCCCTGCCTGGGCCATGCGCCCGACCAGGTGGTCTTCTATGAGCTCACGCGTAAGTTTGTGGAGACCGAGGAAGACGTTCCCCAGGAGGCCTGCGACGTGCTGTACTACACGCTCGCCGTGGGCCACCACACCGGCGTGCTCGACTGCTTTGAGCCGCGCTTGTCGGTGCCGGTGGATGTCTTCTATTCGCTCGTCGACGCGCTGCCGGAGGGGGAGGCCAAGACCAAGTTCGAGGCCATCCGCTCCTTTGGCGAGTGCCAGCTCGACAAGGCGGCGGTGCCGTCGCTGCTCGAGGCCTGCGATGCGCTGCTCGACGAGCGCGGTTTTCGCGGGTCGGCCAAGGCCGGCATCTCGGTGTTCGATGACGACTTTGGCCTGCATGCCCAGCAGGTCGCGTTTCTGATGAAGTTCCGCGATCTGGTTGAGCGCGTGCGCGATGTGTCGGGCGTGTATCTGACGGGAAGGTTGCAGTAATGGGTCGCGTTGTGGATGGACGTGTGAACGGCGCCCCGTTTGCGGGTATCGTGCTCACGGCGGGAAGCGTGCTGCGTGCCGACGATGCCGCCGGCCCCGTGCTCTCCAAAAAGATGGAAGACACACCTATCGCCGGTTGGTACACCATCGACGGAGGCCAAACGCCCGAGGACGACATCATCGAGGTCAAGCGCGAGCGTCCGCCGCGTTTGGTTTTGGTCGATGCCGCCGACATGGCACTGCCCGTCGGGTCCATCCGCTTGCTCGACAAGCGCGATGTGGCCCGCAAGTCGATGTTCACCACGCATTCGCTTCCTTTGTCGATTCTGATCGAAGAGATTGAGCAATCGTGTGATGATATCGTCTTCGTTGGGATTCAGCCGGGCGACACGGAGTTCTACAACCCCATGTCCCCGGAAGTCTTTGACGCCGTCGACGGCGTGTACGACGCCGTGGCCGCCAACGACTTTTCCCACTTTGTCCGCTTGGGGCAAGAGCAATAGGAGCGCTTGTCCCTGCTGATTAGGAAAGAAGTGATTGACATGGCAGATTCCAAGGTGGAGTACCCCGCTCCCGATTGCCTGGCGCCTGCCGCGATCGAGGCCAAGACCGAGGCCGCCGGTGTGACCAAGGTCAACCTGCCGGTCGCAAAGGCCTTTGTTTTGGCGATGTTCGCCGGCGCGTTCATTGCCTTCGGTGGCCTGTTCTTTACCGTGTTCTTGAGCGATAGCGCGCTGGGCTGGGGCGCCCAGCGCGTCGTGGGCGGCTTGTGCTTTTGCCTGGGCCTGGTGCTGGTGCTGGTGTGTGGCGCCGAGCTGTTCACCCGCAATTCGCTTATGGTCTGCTCGCTCAAGAGTAAAAAGATCACCCTGGTCCAGATGCTCAAGGCCTGGGTCGTCGTGTGGGTCGGCAATTTTGTCGGTGCTCTGTTCATCGTCTTTTTGGTGTACATGGCCGGCATCTATAAGCTCAACGGCGAGGCGGTCGCCAATTCCATGGTGAGCGTCGCCGCCGGCAAGGTGACGGTCGACTGGGTGACGATCTTCTTCCGCGGCATCCTGTGCAACATCTTTGTGTGCCTGGCCGTGTGGATCGGTACCGCTGGCAAGACCGTGGTCGATAAGGTCGTGGGCATTCTTCTGCCCATCGCCGCCTTTGTGGCCTGCGGTTTTGAGCACTGCGTTGCCAACATGTACTTTTTGCCCATGGGTGCCGTGATGCATGCATGCGGCTACGGTGCCAAGGTCGCCGGCGCCGATGCGCTCAACGCCGCGGGCATTGCGTTTAACCTGTCCGCCGCCACGCTGGGCAACATCGTGGGCGGTGCGGTTCTGATCGCGCTCGGCTACTGGTTTATCTACGCCAAGAAGTCCGAGGCGTAAGGTACCGTCTGTTTGACGTTGGGCCTCCCGCGGGGCGTTGCCGTGCGGGAGGCTTTTTGGGTCTGGGGCTCGTTGCCGGGCTTTTGGCCTGTTGTGTTTGGTTGATGAAAGGGGTAATCGAGATGGCATCTGCTGTGAAGCGTGACGGTCGCGCCGTGGTGACCACATGCGGGGGATGCTATGCCGATTGCGCCTTTGCGGCACGCGTTGAGGACGGTCGCGTGGTGGCCGAGCTGCCGGTGCCGGGGCATCCATGCGCGGCGCGAGCTCTGTGCGCCCGCGGGCGGCATCGCCTGTCTATGCCGTTTGATGAGCGCGACCGGATTTTGCAGCCCATGCGCCGTCGAACTGATGGCTCGGGGTTCGATGCGATTTCCTGGGACGAGGTGTTCACGCAGATCGCTGCGCGCCTTGGGGGGATTGTTGACGGGCATGGTCCGCGCGCGCTGGGTATGACGCTCGGCGTGCCCTCGTTCGACCGCTACTGGGCGTATCGTTTTATGCATGCGCTGGGCTCGCCCAACGTATACGGTGCCGACGGTGCCTGCGAGGTAAGCCGACTTACCGGTTGGGAGCACAGCCTGGGCTACAGCCCCGCCTCCGACCTGGCGCATACCGACTGCATCATGTACCT
>CABUVC010000174.1 GCA_902494855.1 uncultured Collinsella sp. | reverse complement strand
GCCGCCGGTCTCGTAGCTTGAGTGCATGGCCAGCTGCGGCAGGCCCACGTCCACGGCATGCATGCTCGCCTGCATATTGGACAGGTTGCCGAGCGTGGAGCCGCCGGCCATATCGCTCTTGTTGGCGAAGGCCTGCGTGGGCACGTCGGCGTCATCGCAGATGGCCTGGAACACCGCGCGGCTAAAGGCATCGGTGCAGTAGTGCTGGTTGGCGGCTTCCTTGATGACAATACCGCCGTTGAGCACGACCTGGTTGCGGGCATCGCACTTCTCGGCGTGGTTGGGGTGCACGGCATGCGCGTTGTCGCAGCTCACAAGCATCGATGCGGCAAGGGCGCGATGATACGACTCGTCGTCAAAGCCCAGCGATCCGTTAATGCGGCGCAGCGCGTCGGCCAAGAACGTCGACATGGCGCCCTGCTTGGTCTCGGAACCAACCTCCTCGTTATCAAAGCAGCAGAAGACCGAGATATCGCGCGCGTTCTCGGCACCCAAAAATGCCTGCAGCGAGGTATAGGCGCAGGCCAGGTCGTCGAGTTTGGGCGTCGAGATAAACTCGTCGGCCCAGCCCCAGATGCGTGCATCCTGACGATTGACCAGGAACAGATCGCGGCCCAGGATCTGCTCGGGCTCAACGTCCAGTTCGTCGGCAATCAGAGCATCAAAGTCGCCCTGCTTAAGCTCGCCGGCGCTGATGAGCGGGCACAGGTCAACGGCTCGGTTGGGAGCAAAGCCCTCGTTAACGCCGCGGTTCATGTGGATAGCAAGACTCGGGATAATAGCGACTTCGCGCTCGGTGGCAAGCAGGCGGCTCTCAATACGGTCGCCTTCGCGTACCAACACGCGGCCCGCGAGCGCCAACGGACGATCGAACCAGGTGTAGTCGATCATGCCGCCGTAGGCCTCGGTGTTCAGGCGCAACGTCTCGCCTGCGCCGTCAAGCTCGGGCACGGCCTTGACCTTAAACGTCGGTGAATCGCTATGCGACGCCGTGAGCTGAAAATGATAGTCACCGGCAACGCCGTCCTCGCCCCACGTCGCAGCCAAGTCCTCGCCCACCTTAAAGGCGATAACGCTCGAAGTATTGCGCTGCGTGTAGTAACGACCGCCCGGTTCGATATCCCATGCCGCGTTCTCGGGCAGATAGGTAAAGCCTGCCTCGTCGAGCTCGGCCATAATGGTCGCCGCCGTATGGAACATGCTGGGGCATGCCTCGATAAAGTCGATAAGGTCGTTGGCGGCCTCGATATCGTCGGCCGTCACGTGCGCGCGCTCGGGCGTTTCCTGATCCGTCATGCTCTCCCCTTTCGCTGGGTTGATGGTCCCCTCCAGCATACCCCGCCACGCCAGCGCCGCACTCTTCATTCCATGTTTAATCCCGCGCCGCTCACCAAGTTGAGCCATCATGCCCGCGCTCCTTTTGCGACAATTACGCTAACAGGACGAGAGGAGCCGTCATGAAGCCACGTAACATTGCCATCGCCTGCGGTGTCGCGGGAGTCGCCGTCGGCCTTGCCGCTGCCACCGGTATCGTTTATCACAAGCAAATCAAGTCCGCCGCGTCGCTCAAACGCTTGACCGGCTACGCGGATGGCTATGACCTGTACGCAATCGACATCGCCTACGACTACGATCTTGATCGCATCATCGCCGCTGGCGTGCGCGACGACCAGGCCTACATCGATGCCGTGGTGGCGCAGGTGCTCCCCGGCGTGCCGGCACATGTCCAGGCACCCCAGTTTGCCTGCAGCGCTTTTGTCGCCGTAGATGCCGAAGGCCGCGTGCGCACCGGTCGCAATTACGACTTTAAGGACGACACCTCGCCGCTGCTGGTGCGCAATCATCCACGCGGCGGCTATGCCTCCATCGGGTTTGCCGCCCTTAACAACCTGGGCGATAACACTCCGCTTGACTCCGTCGCCGGACGTGCCGCCGCACTCATGGGCCCATTTGCCCAGCTCGACGGTGTTAACGAATGCGGCGTGTCCATTGCCGTACTCACTCTGGATTCCAAGCCCTGTGACCAGGACACGCAACGCCCCGTCATCAATACCTCGCTCGCCATCCGTCTGGTGCTCGACCGTGCCGCCACCACGCAGGAGGCCGTCGACCTGCTTTCTGCCTATGACATGCACGCCATGGCCGGACGCGACTACCACTTCTTTATCAACGACGCCGCCGGTGACGCGCGCGTAGTAGAGTGGGATCCGCACGATCCGGACCGCGCTTTCAAAGCGACTCCCGTACGCCAGGTTACGAACTTCTACACCTGCTATGGCGACGAGGTGCTCCCCAACCAAAAGAATGGCGAGCTGGGCCATGGTAAAGAGCGCGCCGTCGCAATCGCCGATGTCCTTGACGCCCATGTCGGTGCCCAAGACGAGGCAGTCGCTTGGAAGGCCCTACGCGCTGCAGCGCAAGAGCCCAATCCGGAAGACATCACCAGCAACACGCAGTGGTCGGTCGTCTTTGACAATACCGAACCCGCCGCCGCTATTACGCTGCGCCGCCACTGGGGCGACGCCGACGCCTTCGCACTGTAAGGAGCCAGGCCCGTCGACCTTACGCTCGCCTGACGTTGCTTACATTTCTATACGCTTGAGCTAACACGTTTTACCCCCGTATCAACAGTGTGCGGGGGTAAACTTATGCGCATGTTATAACTTGCCCGGAAGGATTCATCATGCTTAGGATCGGTCTTCTTACCAGTGGCGGCGATTGCCAGGCGCTCAACGCCACCATGCGCGGCATTGTCAAAACGCTTATGACCAATAGCGAAGAACCTATCGAGATCTATGGCTTTGAGGACGGCTACCAGGGCCTTATCTACAGCAGGTTCCGCGTCATGACGCCCGCCGATTTTAGCGGCATCCTCACCCGCGGCGGCACCATCCTGGGCACGAGCCGCACGCCGTTCAAGCGCTTGGACATTCCCGAGGCCGATGGCGTCGAGAAGGTGCCCGCTATGGTCCACACCTATCATAAGCTGCAGCTCGACTGCCTGTTTATGCTGGGCGGCAACGGCTCCACCAAGACCGCTAACCGCCTGCGCGAAGAGGGCCTCAACGTTATCGCCCTGCCCAAGACCATCGATAACGACACCTGGGGCACCGAGCTGACGTTTGGCTTTACGAGCGCCATCGACGTCGCTACCAAGTGCATCGACGACATCCACACCACCGCCTCGAGTCACGGCCGCGTGTTCGTTATCGAGATCATGGGCCACAAGGTTGGCTGGATCCCGCTGTACGCCGGCGTCGCGGGCGGCGCGGATGTCATCTTGATTCCCGAGATCCCTTACGACATGGATAACGTCATCAAGACCATCGAGCATCGCATGGAAACCGGCAGCCGCTTTACGATCGTAGCCGTCGCCGAGGGCGCCATCTCCAAGGATGACGCGGCACTGTCCAAGAAGGAGTACAAGAAGAAGCTCGCCGAACGCACGAGCCCGTCAATCGTGTACGACATCGCCAAGGAGATCGAGGCCAAGACCGGCCGCGAGACCCGCGTCGCCATCCCCGGTCACACGCAGCGCGGCGGTCAGCCCGATGCCCAGGACCGCATCTTTGCGACCCAGTGCGGCGTCGAGGCCGCGCTTGGCTGCCTGCGCGGCGAGTTTGGCTACATGATCGCCCTGCGCGACGGCAAGATGTGCCACATGCCGCTCGAGGAGGTCGCCGGCAAGCTCAAGTATGTCGATCCCCAGAGCGACCTGGTGCGCGAGGCCAAGGCGTTGGGCATCAGCTTCGGCGACGAATAACCTCGGCCGAAAT
>CABUVC010000173.1 GCA_902494855.1 uncultured Collinsella sp. | reverse complement strand
TCCTCGGTTGCCGAATACTGCAGCGTCATGTACGGACGCAGAGCCTTTTTGTTGACCGCCTTGTGGAAGTGCGGGTAGTCCAGGAAGCTCTTGATCTCGGAACCAAAGAGCACGCCCGGAGCGCCGTCGCCCGCATCGGCCATGGGATAGTAGTAAAGCGGCTTGATGCCAAAGATGTCGCGGGCGCCAAAAAGCTTGTTCTTCTTTTTGTCCCAGATGACGAAGGCGTACATACCGCGCAAGCGATCAAGTACTGCCTCGCCCCACTCCTCGTAGCCGTGCAGGAGGCTCTCGGTGTCGGCGCCGCAGTGGAACTTGTAGCCCTTGGCCTCGAGCTCGGAACGGAGTTCTTGGAAGTTGTAGATCTCGCCGTTGAAGACAATGACGACGCTGCCGTCCTCGTTGGCCATGGGTTGAGCGCCGGCCTCGGTCAGGTCGAGGATCGACAGGCGGCGGAAGCCCAGGGCAACGCGGCCGTCGATAAACTGACCGCCCATGTCGGGACCGCGATGGACGATGCGGTCCATCATCTTGGTGAGCACCTCGGATTGGTTATCCGTCCCACCGACAAAACCGACAAAACCGCACATATACTATCCCCTCTGCTGTTGCTGGGCATCAAATCGAATCAGTAGCTTTTGAGTATACCCGAGGGCGTAAAGAGGGGCGGAATGTTCAGGCAATCTCAACTGAATCAGCTCCGCTGTGACACGCGCGAGTTACCTTTAATGGATATGAGGTGAATGAGGCGATTGTTTTGCTATACTCTCTCCGCACGGGCGATTGGCGCAACGGTTAGCGCAGGTGCTTTACACGCACAAGGCTGGGGGTTCGAATCCCTCATCGCCCACCACTGATTTGATAGGCTCCCAGCAATGGGAGCCTTTCTTTTTTGGGCCCAGTGCATGGGATTCGAACCCGACAGGGTGCGGAGCTGAGGAAACGCGCAAGCGTTTTCCAGCGCAGCACGCGAGGAGCGGAGCGACGAAGCGGGACGCGGGCGGCGCCAGCCGCACGCGGACATCCCTCATCGCCCACCACAGAATTGGAAACGGTCCTCGCAAGGGGACCGTTTTTGCTTGCGCCCGGTGCATGGGATTCGAACCCGCCAGCACGTCTGTCACAAAGGCCGTGGCCAAAAAATGGCAAAAATGAGTACTGCTACTTTGTTTGCAACATATAAAAAGATAGTATTTGCTTAAGTTACGCAACATATGTCCATTATAAGGACTAACAGTTGGATCAAAATCGTGCATTCATCGCCATTTCGACTTGCCATCTGGCCTTATTAGTCCAAAATTGCTGCTACCAAATCGGTAGCAGTACTCATATTTAATGTTTTTTGACCAGCGGGTCTCCCTGCCTTAGCAAATCTAAGGCAAAACGGGCTCCAGACCGCTGAATCATGCCACATAGGGCACGCCCGCAGTCCGGAACCCGGTCCAAATTGAGTTATTGCGCTGCGTTAGACCAAGACACCCGACAGGATCTCGATCAGACTGTCCACGTCGGCTTCCTCGCAGACGAGCGGCGGCAAGAAACGCAGCGTATGAGCACCCGTAGCGTTAATCACGGCACCGGCGGCCAGCGCGCGGGCAACAATATCATGTGCGTCGCCCGCGGCATCATCCAAATCACAGCCGAGCATCAGGCCACGGCCACGCACCTCTACCACATGCGGAAGCTTAGCCAGCGCCCGCTCCATATAGGCACCCACCTTGGCAGCATGCTCGGCATAATCGCCGCGCACAAGCGCGGAGAGCGTCGCGGCACACGCCGCGACGGCCAAGCAGCTACCGCCAAAGGTCGAGCCGTGGTCGCCCGGCTTAAACACGTCGGCAATCTCCTTCTTTGCCACGACGGCACCCATGGGTACGCCGTCGGCAATGCCCTTGGCAAGACTCATAATGTCGGGCTCCACGCCATAGGTCTGGAACGCAAACGGCTTACCCGTGCGGAAGATACCGCACTGGACCTCGTCGGCGATAAGTACGGCGCCCACTTCGTGTGCTAGGTCGCGCGCTGCCGCCATAAACTCCTCGGTCATGGGGTGCACGCCACTCTCACCCTGGATCGGTTCGAGCATCACGGCACAAATTTCGCTCCCCAGCTGCTTAAAGATCGCACGCAGCTCATCGACATCGTTGGGCGTGCAGGCCACAAAGCCACCCGGCAGCGGACGGAAACTATCCTGCAGCCAATCCTGCATGGTGGCGGCAATGGTCTCGAGCGTACGGCCGTGGAAGCCGCCGCGCATGCACACGATGGTGTTGCCGCCGTTACCGGCACGCTTGGCGTACAAGCGCGCGAGCTTCATCGAGCCCTCGTTGGCCTCGGCGCCGGAATTGGCAAAGAACGTCTCCCACACCTGCTCGCCCGCAGCCGGGGCACCAAGAGCAGCTGCCGTGGTCTCATCGCCGGCGGCAATGGCATCGGCAAGCACGCGCGCACCATCTACGTCGTCGTTAGCAAGCTTGGACAGCAGCGCCGCGACCTGTCCACGCTGCTCGATGTAGAAGTAATTGGAGACATGCATGAGCTTTTTGGTCTGTGCCTCGAGCGCCGAGAGCACAGCCAGGTTGCCATGACCTAGGCTGCACACGCCGATGCCGGCAAGAAAGTCGAGGTACTCACGGCCATCGTCGCCGGTGAGCTTCATGCCATGGCCCTCGACAAACTCGACCGGAGAGCGGCCAAAGGTATGCATAACGTAATGGGATTCAAGCGATTGCTGAGCTGCAAGTGACATGGGATGCCTTTCGTTGAGCGCCGGACGGCGCGGGGCTATGGATGCAGGAATGGGGCGGCTGCGGGTCAGCTAGACCGTCTGGAGCTTCTCGACCTCGTCGAGGTTCTCGGTCAGGCGCGCTGCAAAGGTCGAAAGCGGGTGCGGGTGCGTATCGAACTCGTAGGCCGTCTCGGTGGAATGGATCACGGTGCCGACGCCGGCATCGGTCAGCAGCTCCAGCAGCAGCGAATGCGGCGTGGTGCCGTTGATGATGTGAGCGCGAAATACGCCGCCGGCAAGCGCATCGACGGCCGCACGCAGCTTGGGAATCATGCCCTTATCGACCTCGCCGCCGTAGAGCATTTCGTTGACCTCGTCGAGCGTTAGGTTGGAGATAAGCGAGTCCTTGTCGCTAAAGTCCTTGTACAGGCCATCGACGTCGGTCAAAAAGATTGCCTTATGCGCGTGGAGCGCCGCGGCAACGGCACCGGCGGCGGTATCGGCGTTGATGTTGAAGAAACCGCCGTCCTCCCCCGCCGCGACGGTAGCGATGACGGGGATGTACTCGCTATCGAGCAAACGCTCGATATAGTCCGTGTTGACGTGCGTCACTTTGCCCACGCGACCGAGCTCGGGGTCGAGCGGCTCGGCGATGAGCGTGCCGGCATCGCTGCCCGACACGCCCACGGCCAGGTTGCCGTGGTGGTTGATGGCAGCAACCAGCTCCTGGTTAACCTTGCCGCCCAGCACCTCGCGCACGATATCCATAGTCGCCGGCGTGGTCACGCGCTGGCCGTTCTTAAACTCGACGGGAATATCGTAATGGCTCAGCGCCTCGTTGATAGCCTTGCCGCCGCCATGCACGATGACGGGGCGCATACCGATGATCTTGAGCAAAACGATGTCGCTCATCACGTCGCGGCGCAGCTGCTCGTCAACCATGGCTGCTCCGCCATATTTGATAACAACCGTCTTGCCGGTCAGGTTTTTAATCCACGGCAGTGCTTCGAACAGCAGCTGCGCGGTTGCTTCGTTGGATTCGCTCGAACGACAATCGCGTGCGAATTTCATAATCTGCCTCGTCTTTCGTATCGT
>CABUVC010000172.1 GCA_902494855.1 uncultured Collinsella sp. | reverse complement strand
CGCATCTGATGGTGTCGACGTCAATGGTATACGGGTGCATCATCGACGTCTTCAATACAGAAAATATCAGTGCGGAATGTTCTGAAAACTAAGTCCAGCACGGGCCCTGTGTTACCACTGCAGAGGGGGTGCGATTCCTTGATCGCTCACTTAGTCTAATGGGAAAGATAGCGAGGCCAGAGCTTTAGCTCCGGCCTCCTTATATAAGGGCTAGGCAAAGCCGAGCCACTAAATTTATATCAGCTCCCAGAACATGTTTGAGAACTGTGCCTGAAGTACGTATTTGCAGGCCCCGAATCGGTGTTGCCTCCCGGCGCATTCCGCAGGGGGAGCGATATTTTGCAGCACGAAGTGCGCAGCAAAATATCGCTCATGCCCGAGGACGCGCCGGGAGGCAACACCGATTCGGGGCCGGACACACGGATCTACCTGCGCATTTACAAATTCGTAAACTTTTTTGAAAAAAGTGCTTGCACAGTTCTCGAATCATAGGTTATTATCTTCCTCGTTGAACGCGCGGGTCCAACAAAACGAACCGTGAATCAACAACATAGCATGTCGGAGTGGCGGAATTGGCAGACGCGCTAGCTTGAGGTGCTAGTGACCGCTTTTTGGTCATGCGGGTTCAAGTCCCGCCTCCGACACCATCGCATTTGAGAAGCCTCTTCGGAGGCTTTTTTGTTACCGATAGACGGCGGGGTCCACGATGGAAACGCTTGAACACAACGAGTGGGCAGACGTTGCCCAACTAGTCGAGATCACGAGCGATGCTGTCATCATCTGCGAGCTCGACGGAACCATTCTGCATGTGAATAATCGCTTACTTGGTTTGATGTGCGAGGAACGCGCCGACGTCATTGGTGGAGATGTTAAAGACGTCCTGTACTCGTCCGCTTTTGAACGTGCGACGGAACATCGTCTGCCATTTGAAACTGATGGCTCCGAGAACGAACTGATGCTCAAGCTGAGTGACGGCTCCTTTATCCCCGTCTTGGTTCGTGCGGGCTCCGTAACGCCTCCACGCATCTTTGGGCGCCGCGCGCCACGTGTCCTGGTGGCGCTCCATAGCATCGAAGAACAGTATTCGCACGACCGTCAGCTCAAGCGTGCTCTTTCGGAGCTTAGAGTGGCTAACAAGCGCCTCTCTGGCACGCTCTCGGTCATTATGAGTACCGTGGGCTCCGATGAGCTGCCCAGCCTACTTGATACCGTTTTGAACCAGCTTGTAGGAACGCTCGATGCTTCGGGTGCTGCTATCTATTTTTCTGAGAGCGGCGGTTTTAAACTTCGCGGTGTTTCCAAGGAGCTGTACGACAGCTACCTGCCTGAGTTTTTGCCGTATGGCGCTGGCATTCCGACGTATGTTCTTCGTGAGTCGCGTGCCTGTCGCTTGTCGATTCAACAGGACCTTGAGGGCGATAGGGCTGCCTCCGGTATGTTTATGGACCTGGACAATCGTTCTAAGCACCTGTTGCGTATGCAGGATATGCCTCCGTACCGCAGCGAGATCTGTCTTCCCGTTTTTTACGGTACGCAGATCCTTGGCGTGCTGGAAGTTGGTTGGAAACGCCCTCAGGCACCGCTTGCCTATGACGTTAATGTGCTCGAGGTCATTTGCGATTACCTGTCTATCCAGCTGGTCGGCATGGCATCGAGCCTTCGCTCCCGTCGCACGGCCGAGCTTGGCCGCTCGCTCAATGTCTTGCGTGATGAGTTGTTTACCTTTCTAGACGATTCTGCCGCGGCTACCCAGGCGGTATCGTCCGAGATCTGCAATATGCTTAACTGCCATTTTTGCCCTGTTGAGTATGACGCTAGTCTGGATTCCTACGTCATAGATTTTGAAGGCGGCAGTCGCGTTGCCTTGCCGGACGACCCTGAGAAGCTTTTCTTTTCCACGACGGCGCCAGCGGCACGTCTGGGGGCTGGCCCTGATGGCTTTGAGGCATCTGTTTTGGGCGGTACGAGTGCCGAGGACCTTAAACACGTTCGTATAACTCGCGTTGACGAATCGATGCCTATGGGAGGCTGGCTTAGGGCGCATGGTCTGCCTTGTCAAGGTCTCTACGTCGACTCCGGCATCGAGGCGGGGCGCCCGCGCTCTGAGGGTGATGGCAAGCACAGTAACGACGCGATTGTTCCTGCTTCCGTTGCGAAGAGCCCGACGACGCGCGCGCTGCTGCTTCGTGATAGTAGCCAAGAGCCGATTGATGACCTTGAATATGACTACTTGGTGCACTTGGCGCATGACTTTGAACTGATCTACGAAGGCGAATCTCAAAAGCGCGAGGAGCGCCATATCGCTCAGACCCTCCAGATCGGCATGAGAAATTCCCTGGGGGATGTTCCGGGTATCGCAACCGATTCGGTGTACCTGTCGGCCACGAACTCGGCGTTGGTCGGCGGCGATTTCTATACGCTCATCCGACTTCCCGACGACTGCGCCGTCATGATTTTGGGTGATGTGTCTGGCAAAGGCATTGAGGCCGCATCGATGTCCGCGCTCGTCAAGACGGCCCTGACGGCATATGCCTGGGAGGGCGCTGGCCCGGCCCGCATGGCACGCTCCCTTAACAGCATGCTCATGGGCTTTTCGAGGGTCGAGACGTTCGTGACGGCCTTTATCGCCAAGATTGACCTTAAAGCCGGACGCGCAACGTATTGTTCGGCGGGCCATCCTCCGACCATGGTCATTAGGCCAGAGTCGATGCCGCTGGGTGGTGGCGAGGCCCGTGGGGGAGAGGTCGAGCTGCTTGGATGCCAATCGGGCGTAATCGGTGCCTTTGAGAGCATGGTGTACGAGACAGGCGTGTTTACGTTCGCTCCTGGCGACATGCTCTTCATGTATACGGACGGAACGATTGAGGCCCGCGACCGCACCGGAGCGTTCTTTGGTGAGCAGCGCCTTCGTGACCTTCTGCTCTCTGTCTCGGGTGAGGGCGTATCGGGAATCTGCGGCAAGGTCTTGGGCGAGCTTGACCGATTTACCGAATCGGCGCTGGACGATGACATTGCATTGGTGTCCCTTGAGTTTTTACGGGGTCGTTCATAGACGACGCTGGGCGGGCTGAATCCGTACGGTTGGGGAAACGAATGCATCGAGTGGGCTTTTTTGGGGAACCATGGTCGTATGAATGAGTGGAATGACATAGCGGTTTTGACGCCACCAGGCGATATCGACATCGCCACGGTGCCTGCGCTGCGTCGGCGGTTGGATGTTTTGATTGGCCGCGGCGTGCGTCGTGTTGTCATCAACTGTCAGGCTGTTAGCTTTATCGATTCGACGGGCTTGGCATTCCTGCTTACGCGCGCTCGTGAGCTCATGAGGCGAGAAGGCCTGCTTTCGCTCGTCAATGCATCGGGTGAAGTCGTTCGCTTTTTGGAGATTGCTCGTCTTGTCGATATCCTTCATGTCGCGGGGCCGGCACGGGAGTCTATTCCCGCCATTCCGGTGGGGGAGCTGCCTCGCTGGAGTAAGAGCGTCGAGGTCCGTCAGGGTATCGAGAATCTTCCATACTACCGACATCGCATCGCCGAACTCCTTGAATCGCTTCCGTTGCGCCGTGACGAGCGCTACGATGTCGCATTGGCGTCGGGGGAGGCGCTGGGTAATGCCTATGACCATGCGGGCGGTATCGGGTGCGTCCTGACGGTTCAGGCCTATGGCGATCGCGTTGTGGTTGAGGTGCTTGATCGAGGTGCCGGCTATTCTATCGATGAAACGAGCGAGCCGGTCGCATCCGAGGAGCGCGGCCGTGGCATCAAGCTTATGCGTATGCTCGTCGATAACGTGGAGGTTGCTCGTCGTACGGACGGCGCCGGCACGCGCGT
>CABUVC010000171.1 GCA_902494855.1 uncultured Collinsella sp. | reverse complement strand
CGAGGCCCCATCCGGGCCCCGGGGGCGGCATTTTCCCAGTTGAAGGAACGGTGGAGATGTGTTTCGATGGGTCAGATTCGTGTCGTTCCGAAAAGACCGTGAACCTTTTGTGGGACACGCGGCGCCGTGGTACCATAGCCGAGTTTGTTGTCTTGGTCGGAAACCAAGACGCCTTATGCGCTGATCGGTAACCAGCGCCTGACCAATAAGGAGTCCTACCATGAAGCAGGGTATCCATCCCCAGTATGTCGAGTGCACGGTGACGTGCTCCTGCGGCAACACCTTCAAGACGCACGCTACCGTGTCCGAGATGAAGGTTGAGCTTTGCAACGAGTGCCACCCGTTCTACACCGGCCAGCAGAAGTTCGTCGACACCGGTGGACGCGTCCAGCGCTTCGCCGACAAGTTCGGTGGCGCCGCTGCCGCCCAGCTCAAGAAGGCCGAGGAGGCCAAGGCTGCCAAGGCTGCCAAGGCTGCTGAGGCCGAGGCCGCTCGCAAGGCCGCCGCTGAGGCTAAGGCTGCCGAGAAGGCCAAGCGTGCTGCTAAGTTTGCCGAGGAGGCTGCCAAGCAGGCCGCCGAGGCTCCCGCAGAGGCTCCCGTCGAGGAGGCCGCTGCCGAGGCCGAGACCACCGAGGCTGCTGAGTAAATAGCTCGCCGAGGAATCGCTCGCATTCATGGCAAAAGGGCCGTGCATCCAATTGGGTGCGCGGCCCTTTTCTTGTTGGTGCAAACTAACCTGTCCCCATTGCACCAGATTGGTGCGAAGGGGACAGGTTGGTTTGCACCAAATGACAGAGAGACGGCGTTTGCTCAGATAAAACTTGCCAAAATAAACCTGTCCCATTGTGGCAGGTTGGTCATAGTTATTACGTGGCGGTCGAGGTCGACCGTATAGGCCGCGCCTTGTTTGGCTAAAGTACAATCATCTGTGTTTAACTCGCCCGCAGCTGCACGGCGTGGGCGATGGCCAAAAAGGAAAACCACATGGGATTCATGTCAAAGCTGCTGTCCTTTGGATCCGATAAGGACCTTAAGCGCTACTACAAGATCGTCGACCAGATCAACGGTCTTGAGCCCCAGTTTGAGAAGATGACCGAGGAGGAACTCCGCGGCCAGACCGATAAGTTCCGCGAGCGTTACGCCAACGGCGAGTCGCTCGACGACATGCTCCCCGAGGCCTTTGCCACCGTGCGTGAGGCTTCCAAGCGCACCATGGGTATGCGCCACTTTGACGTGCAGCTCATTGGCGCCATGGCACTGCACGAGGGCCACATCGCCGAGATGAAGACCGGCGAAGGTAAGACCCTCGTCTCCACGTTGGCCGGCTATCTCAACGCTATTGCCGGCAAAGGCGTGCACGTCGTTACTGTCAATGATTACCTTGCCAAGCGCGACTCCGAGTGGATGGGCCGCATCTATAAGTACCTGGGCATGACCGTCGGTCTGCTCCAGAACAACATGCCGCTCGAGCTCAAGCGCCCGGCCTACCAGGCCGACGTCACCTATGGCACCAACTCCGAGTTCGGCTTTGATTACCTGCGCGACAACATGGTTACCCGTCCCGAGCAGCGCGTGCAGCGCGGCCACCATTACGCCATCGTCGACGAGGTTGACTCCATCCTGATCGATGAGGCTCGCACCCCGCTGATCATCTCGGGCGCTGGTACCAAGTCCGCCAGTACCTACAAGGACTTCGCGCGTGCCGTGCGTGGCCTTGAGCGCGGCGAGGACGTGTCGCACGATATGCTTACCGCCACCGAGGATGTTGAACCCACGGGCGACTACGTCATGGACGAGGCCAAGCACACCATCGCCGCCACTGAGCGCGGTCTTAAGAAGATCGAGCGCCGCCTGGGTATCGATGACATCTATGCCGATCTCTCCGGCCAGCTGGTCAACCACCTGCAGCAGGCGCTGAAGGCCCAGTACATGTTCCACCGCGACAAGCAGTATGTGGTCACCAACGGCGAGGTCAAGATCGTCGACGAGTTCACCGGCCGCATTATGGAAGGCCGCCGTTACTCCGAGGGCCTGCACCAGGCCATCGAGGCCAAAGAGGGCGTGCTCGTGCGCGAGGAGAACCAGACGCTGGCGACCATCACCCTGCAGAACTACTTCCGCCTGTATGACAAGCTCTCCGGTATGACCGGTACGGCACTCACCGAGGACGCCGAGTTCCGCGAGATCTACAAGCTGCCCGTCGAGGTAATCCCCTCCAACAAGCCCGTGCAGCGCGTGGACCACGAGGACCTGGTCTACCGCACCATTCAGGCTAAGTACAACGCCGTTGCCGACGACGTTGAGCGTCGTCACGCTAAGGGCCAGCCGGTCCTGGTGGGTACCGTCTCCATCGAGAGCTCCGAGAAGCTGTCCGCCGCCCTCACGAAGCGCGGTATCGCGCACGAGGTCCTCAACGCCAAGCACCACGAGCGCGAGGCCCATATCGTTGCCCAGGCTGGTCGCTATGGCGCCGTGACCATCGCTACCAACATGGCCGGCCGCGGTACCGACATCTTGCTGGGCGGTAACCCCGACGAGCTGGTGCGCGAGCGCCTGGAGTACGAGGGCCTGACCATGGAGGACGTGACGCCCGAGCAGCTCGAGCAGTTTAACGCCGAGGCCAAGGAGACTTGCAAGGCCGAGCGCGAGCGTGTTCTTGCCGCCGGCGGCCTGACCGTTATCGGCACCGAGCGCCATGAGTCCCGCCGTATCGACAACCAGCTGCGCGGCCGTTCCGGCCGTCAGGGCGATCCGGGCGAGACCCAGTTCTACCTGTCGCTCGAGGACGATCTGATGCGTCTGTTTGGCGGCGACAAGATGGACCGCGTCTCCAAGATGATGGTCACGGCTGACATGGGCGACGATATGCCCATCCAGCACAAGATCATCTCCAAGGCTGTCGAGAGCGCCCAGCACAAGGTCGAGAGCATCAACTTCTCCATGCGCAAGAGCGTCCTTGAGTACGACGACGTCATGAACAAGCAGCGCCAGGTCATCTACGCTGAGCGCAATAAGATTCTGGACGGCAAGGACCTGACCGACCACATCACCGAGGTCATGCACGACACCGTGTACCGCTGCGTTCAGGAGTTCTGCACCAAGGACAGTCACGATGGCGAGCGCGACCTGGAGGGCCTGCGCAAGTGGGTTGTGGAGCTCACCGGCCACATCGATACGCCGAAGTTCCCCGACGAGGATTATGAGGCTCTGGCTGCCGATGTCCTGGCTTACGTAGAGAAGTGCTACAACATGAAGGCCGAGCGTCTGGGCGAGGACCTGATGCGCGAGCTCAATACCCAGGTCATGCTGCGCGTCATCGATACCCGCTGGATGAACTACCTGCAGGAGATGGACTATCTCAAGACCGGCATCGGCCTGCGCGGCTTTGGCCAGCGCGACCCGCTGGTCGAGTACAAGACCGAGGCCTACGGCGCGTTCCAGATCCTCGTCGACACCATGTACGAGGATTACCTGCGCACGGTTCTGCGCATCGAGATCAAGGCTGCCCCGCGTGCCGTGGAGCACAAGGAGGAGCCCGCGCTCGAGGGTGCGCACTTCTCCGGTCCTGCCGAGGTCGATGGTGACAACGGCGACTCGGTGCTGCGCAAGCAGGCGCAGGTGCAGGCCCGCACGGCTGTCCAGGGTGGTCCGGCTGCCGTCAACAACGGTGGCAAGGTGACCACCTATCGCAAGTCCGAGAGCGACGATCCGTACGTCAACGTGGGCCGCAACGACCCGTGCCCCTGCGGTAGCGGCAAGAAGTTTAAGTACTGCCACGGCAGGAATCGTTAATGGCTGAGGCTTTAGAGGTAACGCCCGCCGAGCTGGACGCGTTTGCGGACCGGCTCGG
>CABUVC010000170.1 GCA_902494855.1 uncultured Collinsella sp. | reverse complement strand
TATCCCCAAATTATCCCAAGTGCATGTGCTAACCCGTTTTTACGCGCTTGTGCCGTTGTTGCCGTACTTAAACCCGCAGGTAAGCAGTGTGTTCGATTTTGTCGTTCTTACTGGTCAGTACTGCCACAATTAGACCCCAAAACAGTCCCCAGATGTTACAGATCGAGACAGAAGAATCTCTCCCCGGCTTCAATCTCAATCTGTAACAACTGGAAGCCAAATCCTCAGCTTACTGTTACAGATCGAGACAAAACTTCAACGTGGTAGCCGGCAGACGAGGTTGTCGACGTTGCTGGGTCTCCCCTCGCCTGCCGTTGGCGGGAGTTGCGGGGCTGTTCGCCGCATTGCCGCCGCGCTGGGGGCGTGTAGACCGTAGGATAGTCTTATTGACAGCCTGTCAACTCGTCTGGGAGGCACTGTGGCAGAAACGTTTGATATCGCGATTGTCGGCGCGGGCATCACCGGGTGCGCCATCGCGCGACAGCTCGCGCGGTTTGACCTGTCCATTTGCGTGGTCGAGGCGACCAACGACATCGCGCTGGGTGCGTCGAAGGCCAACGGCGGCCTGGTGCACGCCGGCTACGATCCGGCACCGGGCACGGTTAAGGCGCGGGTCAACGCCCGTGGCTGCGAGTTGTACGGTACGTGGGCGCAGGAGCTGGGCTTTCTGTTCTGCCGCACCGGGTCGATGGTGCTGGGGTTTAACGACGAAGACCGGGCGCATCTGGAGCAGCTGCGGTGCAACGGCCTTGCCAACGGTGTGCCCGAGCTGTCGATCGTCGGACCCGACCGCATCCACGAATTAGAGCCGCGCGCCAGTGCCCAGGCCACGTGCGCGCTATGGTGCCCTTCGACCGGTTACGTTGACCCGTTTGAGGTTGCCATCGCCGCGCTGGAGAACGCCGTGGCCAACGGGGTGACGTTTACGCGGTCTGCGCCGGTGGAAGCGATTGAAGTTGCGGGCTCGGGCGACGACGCGCGCTTTACGTTGACGACGCCCGCCGGAGACGTGCGCTGCCGCTACCTGATCAACGCCGCGGGCAACGGTGCCGCCGACATCTCGCATATGGTGGGTGCCGAAGAGTGCCAGATGATCTGGCGTCAGGGCAACATCGTGGTGCTGGACAAGGAACCGCGCGCACTCATGCCGCTCTACCCCGTGCCGACGCCGGTGTCGAAGGGCGTTATCGTGACGGGCACCGTGCATGGCAACACCGTGATCACCGCCACGGCTGCTGTGCGCGAGCCGGGCGACACGCAGACCTATGCGAGCGATGTGAACGCGCTGCTGACCGGCGCGCGCAAGCTGGTGCCCGACCTGGACACGCGCCGCGTGGTGCGCGCGTTTGCCGGCGGGCGTCCGGTCATTCAGGGGACGAACGACTTCTTTATTGGGCAGTCGGCCGTGGTGCCAAGGCTTTTCCAGGCGGCGGGCATTCAGTCGCCGGGCGTGGCGAGCGCGCCGGCCATTGCCGAGCGCATGGAGCTTGCGATGCGTGAGGCGGGCGTGGAGCTGCACGAGCGGGCGGACTGGAACCCAATTCGCCGCGCGCCGGACGACTTTGACCGCGCACCACTGGCGCGCAAGGAGGAGTTGATCGAGTCCGATCCCGCGTGGGGACAGATTGTCTGCCGCTGCGAGACGGTGCCCGAAGCCGAGATTGTGGCCGCGATCCGACGCCAACCGGGAGCGGTTTCGGTCGAGGGCGTCAAGCGCCGCTGCCGCGCCGGCATGGGTCGGTGCCAGAGCGGCTTTTGCCAGAGCCGCGTGGTAGCGATCCTGGCGCGCGAACTGGGCTGCGACCCCAGCGAGGTGTTGTTGGAGGATGCCGGATCTTGGCTGGTCCAGGGACCGCTGAAGGGGGTACGCTAGGATGGCGACGTTTGATATGCGCGACGAACGCGCGGAGGCTCGAACCGCAGAGGTCGGAGCCTCAGCGCCCGTGCAAACGCAGGCGTTCGACGTGGTCGTCATCGGAGGAGGACCTGCCGGCATGGCGGCCGCGCTGGCCGCTCATAAGGCCGGAGCACGCGTGGCCATCGTGGAGCGCGAGCAGCATCTGGGCGGCATCCTCCGCCAGTGCATCCACCCCGGCTTTGGCCTGTCGCACTTTAAACAGGAGCTCACCGGTCCCGAGTACGCGCAGCGCTTTATCGACCAGGTGCACGCAACCGACATTGCGCTGTTCCTGAACAGCATGGTGCTTGGGATTGATTCAGGCGAGCCTGCGGAAGACACCGCGGTCCATACCGTCACGCTCATGAGCCGCGCCGGCATGCTGCAGCTCACCGGGCACGCCGTCGTTCTTGCCATGGGATGTCGCGAGCGCACGCGCAGCGAGATCAAGATCTCTGGCAGCCGTCCCGCCGGCGTGTTTACGGCCGGCCTGGCGCAGCGATACATCAATATCGAAAACCTCAAGCCCGGCTCGCGCACCGTCATTTTGGGCTCGGGAGACATCGGGCTTATCATGGCGCGCCGCTGCACGCTTGAGGGGATTTCCGTCGAGGGCGTGTACGAGCTCATGCCGTACGCCAACGGACTGCGCCGCAATGTGAAGAATTGCCTGGACGATTTTGGCATTCCGCTGCATCTGTCTACCACGGTCACGCGCGTGATCGGGCACGACCGCGTGGAGGCCGTCGAGGTAAGCCAGGTCGACGAGCGCCTGGCACCCATTCTGGGGACCGAACGCATTGTTCCGTGCGACACGCTGCTGCTTTCGGTGGGCCTGATTCCCGAGAACGAGCTTTCGGTTGCCGCAGGCGTAGAGCTTGACCCACGCACACGCGGCGCCGTGGTGGACCAGAGTCTGCAGACGGGCGTGCCGGGCATATTTGCCTGCGGCAACGTCCTGCACGTGCACGACCTGGCCGACAACGTAACGACCGAGTCCGAGCGCGCCGGTGCGGCTGCGGCGGCATGGGCGCTGGGTGGCGGGGCCGAAACGAACGCGGTCGCGGACACGAGCTGCGAGCTCACGGTCTCCCCTGCAGGCATTGCGGGATACGCGCTGCCAGGACGCATTACGACGACGGCGCTCACCAAGCTCAACTTCCGCGTGCACCGACCGGTCGACGCCGCCCGCGTACGCATTCTGGCAGGTGGCGAGGAGCTGTTTGCCGGCAAGGTCCGCCCGTTTAAGCCGAGCGTCATGGAAAACTTCCCGCTGCCGGCAAAGGTAATTCAGCGCGCACTCGACCTGGGTGCCAGCGAGATTGTCCTGTCCGTCGACCCCGTTGAGGAGGCGTAAGGCCATGAGCATAAACGCGATCGAAACGCTGCAGTTCAACTGCACCACCTGCCCATCCGAGTGCCTCCTGACCGTAGAGGTGAAACGCGACACAGACGGCGCCGTGGCAGAGGTGCGCTCCGTAACCGGCAACAACTGCCCGCGTGGCGACAAGTTCGCACATCAGGAGCTCACCTGCCCCATGCGCGTGCTCACCACCACCGTGGCTGTATCCGGCGGCGACGAAGCCCTGCTCCCCGTGCGCACGGCCGAAGCCATCCCGCTGGCACTCCACGCCCAAGCCATGGCCCTCATCCGAGGTCTAGTCGTCAACGCCCCCATCCGCATGGGCGACGTCGTGCTGGAAGATCTTCTCGGCACCAACATTGACCTAGTCGCCAGCATGGACATCGACCCAGCCTAAGCAGCTAATTAGGGACGGAGCTCTTTTAGCTACTTTTGTCTGCATGCCTGCCAGGCTGGTCATGCTAAGGAGTGTCCCAAGGTGCCGACATAAAAGGAACGTCCCTATGTGCCGGGCTTGGGATACCATGGTGGCAGCCTAGCGAAAGGATGTTTCATGGCACATGTCGATGACCAGCGCGTGGCGCGCGTGCTCGATGCGCTCGAGGCTCAGCACCCCGG
>CABUVC010000169.1 GCA_902494855.1 uncultured Collinsella sp. | reverse complement strand
TGAACGAGGGCTCTTTCTTTGGCAGCCTTCCCGCGCGTTTGAGGGCGTCTCGCAAGATCCATTCCACCTGACCGTTGGCGCTGCGCATCTACGAGTACCAGCGCCCGCTTGAGGGGACGAGCAGAACCCCCCAGCTCCTTCATGCGCTTGAGCGCGCGGATGTTCGCCTCGGGGATGGCGTGATTGGAGTCGAGGAAGGTCTCGTCCATATCGCTTGCAACAAGGCGGTACATGCTAGTACACCATGCCCATGGCCTCGCGCACCTCGGCGAGCGTGGCCTCGGCGACCTCGTTAGCGCGGCGGTTGCCCTCGTGCAGGACGTCCTTGACGTAGTCCATATCCTGCACGAGCTCCTCGCGGCGCGCGCGGATGGGGGCGAAGTGCTCGTTGACGGCCTCGGTCACGCACTTCTTGAGCTGGCCGGAGCCGCCCATGCCGATCTCCTCGGCAATCTCGACCTCGGAACGGCCGGTGCAGATGGCGGCCGTCGAAAGCAGACCGGACACGCCGGGGCGGTTCTCGGGATCGAACGTGATCATGCGCTCGGAGTCGGTCTGGCTCTTTTTGATGCGCTTGGCCGTTTCCTCGGCGGTCATCGAGATGTTGATGGCGTTGCCGTAGCTCTTGCTCATCTTGCGACCGTCCAGGCCCGGCAGCAGCGGGGTCTCGGACAGCAGTGCGTCGACCTCGGGGAACACCTTGCCGTAGCGGTTGTTAAAGCGGCGGGCGATGGTGCGGGTGAGCTCGATGTGCGGCAGCTGGTCGCGGCCGACGGGCACCACATTGCCCTTGCAGAACAGGATGTCGCAGGCCTGGTGCACCGGGTAGGTGAGCAGAAGGCCGGTGAGCTCGTGGCCCGAGGCCTCCATCTCGGCCTTGACCGTGGGGTTGCGCGCCAGCTCGGCCTCGGACACCAGCGACAGGAACGGCAGCATGAGCTGGTTGGCGGCGGGCACGGCGGAGTGCGCGTAGATCATGGTCTTGTCGGGGTCGATGCCGCAGGCAAGGTAGTCCATGACCATGTTGTACACGTTGTCCTGGATGTGCTCGGTCGTATCGCGGTCAGTGATGACTTGGTAGTCGGCGATGAGCACGTTGGTCTTGGCGCCCATGTTCTGCAGCTCAACACGGCCCTTGAGGGTGCCGAAGTAGTGACCCAGATGCAGACGGCCGGTGGGGCGGTCGCCGGTGAGCATGGTGAACTTGTCGGGCGTCTTGGCCAGGCCCTCGCGAATGGCGTTGCTCTTCTGCAGAGCGACTTCGTAGCTGTTCTCGTTTGGCATAATTGCTCCTAACGTATGTTCATGGGTCAAGATGATAACGCGTTTATTGGAGGGGCGGGGCGTAAGTAGGCGAGGGGCTGGCAAGGGGTGGCTTACGCGATTGATGCGATGTAGTTGCACTTGGTCAGCGATGCCTTGGCACATTCTCGGCAGCTTACCCTAGAGCTTGTGGTGGCGCTCTTCCTTACGTTCTTCGGCTGCCTGCTCCTCCTGCTTAAAGGCGGGGTCGTCGGGGGTGACGAGCTCATCCTCGTGTGTGCGCTTGTTGTAATGGTGGCGCAGCACGGGCTCAAACAGATGTAGATGCTTGGCAAAGGCCGCCGAGCCAATGGCGAGCACGGTAAAGATGAGCACGCGCATGGGCACCTCGACCTGGTTAATCGCGGCGGCGCCGGCCGAAAGCATAATGCACCAGGCGTAGATGAGGAGCACTGCCTGTTTTTGGTTGTAGCCCTCTTGGATCAGGCGGTGGTGGATGTGGCCCTTGTCGGCCTGCCCGATGCTAATGTGGGCGCGCTTGCGGCGCACGATGGCGCTAAACGTGTCGATGATGGGCACGCCGGCAACGATGAGTGGGATGATAAGCGAGGTGAGCGCGGCGGTGCGGCTCACGTTGAGCAACGAGATGGAGCCCAGCGCAAAGCCCAGAAGCAGCGACCCCGAGTCGCCCAAGAAGATGCTTGCGGGGTTGAAGTTGTAGCGCAAAAAGGCCAGGCAGGCGCCAAAGAGCGCAATGGAGAGCGCGGCGGCGTCGATGCGGCCCGAGAGAACGGCCATCGAAAACATGGTGAACGACGCGATGCCGCAGATGCCCGTGGCCAAGCCGTCGAGGCCGTCGATGAGGTTAATGATGTTGGTGAATGCCACCAGATAGATCACGGTGATGGGGTAGGCGAGCCATCCGAGCATGATCTCGCCGGGGGCAAACGGGTTGACGATGACGCCGATGCGCAGGCCGCCCACGCAGGCGATGAGCGCGGCGAGGACCTGACCGGCCAGTTTTTGCTTGGGCTTGAGCTGGAAGACGTCGTCGATAGCGCCGGTCGCAAAGATGACGGTAAAGGAGAGCGCCAGCATGGGATAGCTAATGTGAAGGCGCGGGTGCGGCACCAGGACGGGCGGCCAGCCTAGGTGCCAGGTGCCTAGGATTTGCACAATGCAGGCAACGACCAGGCCCAAAAACACCGCCGTTCCGCCCAAACGCGGGATGGGCTTGGTGTTGATGCGGCGCTTGGAAGGATAGTCGACGGCGTCGAGCTTAATTGCCAAGCGCTTGACCAGGGGCACAATGAGGAAGGTCGTGATAAAGGCCGCCGCTGCCACGCATAGGTACGGTATGTAGCTCGGGGATGAAGCCATGAATCTAAAAACCGCCAAGCGTCGAAGGAAAAGGTCAAAGGTTGCTAAGCGCAAAGGGCATAGCCGAACCATGATACTCGACCACGGGGGGTGCATGGAATTGCACGCAGCGATAATCACGCGCTTACCAGATATTGGGATGTTGTCGATGGACTGTTGGGATGCCGGTGGGGATCCATATGGACTGTAATGGCGATTTTCGGCAAAAGAAAACCACCCCCCACGTTACGAAAATGAACCCACCTAAAACAGGTGGGTGCCCTCATCGACTGTTCCAGCGTCCTTAACAACGAAGGATACCTGTACTAGGTACGACTGTGTGGGCTCCCTAAATAAACGCGACGGTTCACCCAGTTGCTCCGCGGGGGGCGGAATACCTACATCATAAAGCGGCACTTTATCGATTCCAGTCTTGACATTACAAAAATCGTGTCGGACGATTACGGTGCCTTGGGCTCGAGCCGTCTGTGCGGTTGGTCCCTTTACGTTTGAGCTGCTGAATCGTTGTTTTGGAGCATGGTTTTATGCCGACGTCGTTGACCGAACTTTTTTCGCCCGCCTGCCATTTGTGTCCGCGCCGTTGCGGTGCGGTGCGCGACGAGGGTACGCACGGCGTATGCGGTGCCGATGACACGCTCAAGGTGGCCCGCGCGGCGCTTCATATGTGGGAGGAGCCGCCTATCTCGGGCGAGGCCGGTTCGGGCACGATCTTCTTTAGCGGCTGCTCGCTCAAATGTATCTATTGCCAGAACCACGAGATCTCGACGGGCAATTTCGGGCTTGAGATTTCGCCCGAGCGCCTGGTCGAGATTATGCTGGAGCTGCAGGACCAAGGTGCCAATAACATCAATCTGGTGACGGCGACGCATTATGCTCACCTGCTGCCGGCCGCGATTGCCGCAGCTCGGGAGCGCGGACTGGTCATTCCAATCGTCTACAACACGAGCGGTTATGAGCGTGCGAGTGCCGTGGCGGCGCTCGGCGATTTGGTCGACGTGTGGCTTACCGACTTTAAGTATGCCAATGCGGCGCTTGCGCAGTCACTCTCTCATATTAAGGACTACCCGCGCGTGGCTGTGTCGGGTCTGGCCCAGATGGCGCGCGAAATTGAGCGCCGCGGGGGAGAGCTGGTAGACGGGGACGGGCTCATGAAGCGCGGCATAATCGTGCGTCATCTGGTGCTGCCGGGGCATGCGGACGATTCGTGCCGCGTGTTGGACCTGGTGTGGCAGACGGTGGGCGACGTGCCGATCTCGGTCATGAACCAG
>CABUVC010000168.1 GCA_902494855.1 uncultured Collinsella sp. | reverse complement strand
TCGTCATGAAAGATGTGCTCGTCGAACCAGTAGGAATTTGCATCGATAATCATTGGTTGGAACCGCCTTTCATCTTGTTGAAAACATTCTAGAAAAGCAGGTACCCGGACATCAATTCCAGCTTAAGCCCACTGTATTCCATTTTGGAATAGAACTTACCGCTCACGCGCGAACCTCGCCCGCTCAACGAGACAAGCGCTAACAGCACGGGCTTAGACAGAAAACGGTCGGCCCGCATCCGTTGCGGGCCGACCGTTTCATTACAGGCTACCTTTGCCGTTACGCCTGGCGGTAGTGATCGAAGAAATCGGCGAGGTCTTCGAGGGACTCTTTGAGCACTTCCATGCGCGGCAGGTACACGATGCGGAAGTGATCGGGCTCGGCCCAGTTAAAGCCGCCGCCGCGCGTGATCAGAATCTTCTTCTCGTGCAGCAGGTCGAGGGCAAACTGCTCGTCATCGGTGATGTTGAACTTCTTAACATCCATCTTGGGGAAGATGTAGAACGCCGCGCGCGGCTTGACCACCGAGATGCCGTCGATCTTGTTGAGCGCCTCATACACAAAGTTGCGCTGCTCGTAGACACGACCGCCGGGACGGATGTAGTCGTTGACCGACTGATGGCCGCCGAGCGCCGTCTGGACGATCGACTGAGCCGGCACGTTGGAGCACAGGCGCATGTTGGAGAGCATGTTGATGCCCATGATGAAGTCGCTCATACAGCGCTGGTTGCCCGAAAGCACCATCCAGCCAATGCGATAGCCCGCGATCATGTGCGACTTGGACAGACCGCTAAAGGTGACGCAGGGCAGATCGGGAGCGAGCGAGGCAATCGAGACGTGCTCGTAGCCGTCCATGCACAGGCGGTCGTAGATCTCATCGGCAAAGATCATCAGCTGATGCCTGCGTGCAATCTCGACGATGCCCTCGAGCACCTCGCGCGGATAGACAGAACCCGTGGGGTTGTTGGGGTTGATGATGACGAGGGCTTTGGTCGCGCTCGTGATCTTGGACTCCATATCCTCCAGGTCGGGATACCAATCCGCCTGCTCATCGCACAGATAGTGCACGGGATGACCGCCGGCAAGGGTTGCGCACGCCGTCCAGAGCGGATAGTCGGGGCTGGGGATCAGAATCTCGTCGCCATTGTCGAGCAGCGCGTTCATCGAAAGCTGAATGAGCTCGGACACGCCGTTGCCCGTGTAGATATGCTCCATCTGAACGTTGGGCAGGCCCTTGATCTGCGAATACTGCATGATCGCCTTGCGCGCGGAGAACAGGCCACGCGAGTTGGAATAGCCTTCGCAGTCGGGCAGCTGCTGGCGCATGTCCTTGATGACCTCATCGGGCGTGCGGAAACCGAAGGGCGCCGGGTTGCCGATATTGAGCTTGAGGATGCGCTCGCCCTCGTCCTCCATACGGGCGGCCTCGTCGACGACGGGACCGCGCACGTCATACAGGACGTTGTCGAGTTTGGTGGATTTAGAAAAAGTACGCATGGTGGTGCTCCTTGCAATTTGAGCTGAGGGATGGGGTTCGGGCTTGGAATCGTTGCGGGGTGATGATGCCTCGCCTTGATCGGCGTCGCCGGCGAGCAGCCAGGTAACATCGACCTCCAAAATACGGGCGAGCAGCTCAGCCACATCGCGCCGCGGGATCGTCTTGCCGCTCACATATTGGCTCATCTGACTCTTGCCGAGTTTTTTGCCGAGCATCTCCGATGCGCGGATTACGTCCGACTGGCGAACGTCGCGATTGGACATAGTCTGTCGCAGGCGATCGCTAAACGTCTCTTGGGCCACAGGAACCTCCTTGCTGGCAAAGTTCAATTTATAGAACACGAATTGAACCGGGGTTCAATTTAGCAAGCAGTATAGCGCCGCGCCTCATTCGAAAGTTCAATTTCATAAGAAAACGTACCGAACTCCGAGATTTGCCCAAAACGGACAATGACGTGTACACGTTTAGAGGTATTCGAGGAAACGGGCGGCGGCAAGCGAAACATCGGCCGTTCGATATATGGCGTTGATTTGGCGATGGGGATGCCCCTCGAGTGGGCGCACAGCAACATCGAACTGACAACGGCGCAAGATGAGCGCGGGAAGAATGCTCACGCCCAGGCCGTCCTCGACCATAGCCATAATCGCATAGTCATCCCAAGTCGACAGCTTGGAGCACACCGTCAGCCCCGCCCGACGGAACAGCGGCGTAATCTCATCATCGGTGCCGCGTTCTAGCAGAATAAACTGCTCGTTGGCTAAATCGGCAAGAGAGACGACCTCCGCCGTGGCAAGCAAAGAGTCTGCCGGCACTACCGCCATCAACTCGTCGCGCACCAAAGACCGCGATGTCATGCCATTTTCTCGAGGCTCATACGGGATAAAGCCCAGATCGCAGCGGCCCTCTGCCACCCATTGTTCGATCTCTGAATAGTCGCCCATCAGCAACTCATAATCGACGTCCGGGTGATCGGCGCGAAAGCGCGCAATCACCGGCGGCAGCACGTGGGTCGTCACGCTCGAAAACGTACCGATGCAGATCTTGCCACGCATGAGCCCTCGCATCTCGTCCACGCGTCGCTGCAGGCGGCCAAACTCTTCGCATAACGCCTCGACTGCCGGCATGACCTGCCGCCCGTCGGCAGAAAGCACCACGCCCTCGCGGCTGCGATCAAGCACCTTAAAACCCCAGTCTGCCTCAAGGTCGCCCACCATGCGGCTCACGCCCGACTGCGAATAGCTCAGGCGCTCTGCGGCACGCGTAAAGCTGCCGGCACGCACCGTCTCCAGCAGCACCTGCATCTTTTGAATATTCGTTTCCACGACACGCCTCCACCTTTGCATGAGTTTTTGTCATGTTTTCCATGCATTATATTCGCTTTTCTTCTAAAGCCAGTTCACCCATAGTGAACATGTTCAGATATAAAGGGGATGTCAGCGCATGAACAACGGACTGTTTACGTACTTAGCAGCATTGCTATTGTTTGGCTCCAACGGCATCATCGCCGCCGCCATCGCACTGCCGAGCTCCGATATCGTGCTACTGCGCACGTTTTTAGGCGCCCTCTCGCTTGTCACTATCCTTGCCATCACCCAACGCCATAACCTGCAGGCACCATCTCGTCCCCGCGAAGCCGCAGCACTCCTTCTCTCGGGAGCCGCGCTGGGCGCCAGCTGGATTTTTCTGTTCCGCACCTACCAGACGATCGGCGTCGGCGTATCCTCGCTGCTGTACTACTGTGGCCCCATCATTGTCATGGCGCTCTCCCCACTCATCTTTGGTGAAAAACTGACCGGCGGCAAAATCGCCGGGTTTATCGCCGTCGCCTGCGGTGCTTTTCTCATTGCAGCACAAGGTCTAGGCGGCAATATGCCCATTGCGGGTATCGTCTGCGGTATCGCCTCGGCATTTTGCTATGCGCTGATGGTCATCGCTAGCAAGGGTGCGCCGCACATCGAAGGTCTCGAGAACTCCGCGCTCCAGGTGAGCGCCGCTTTTGTGACCGCGCTGGTCCTCACGCTCATCACGCAGGGCACTCCCTCATTCCTGTCCGCCGGTGTCGCCGCCAGCATTGATTGGCGCGCCGTCGTCATGCTCGGCGTCGTCAACACCGGCATTGGTTGCCTGCTCTACTTTAGCGCCGTCGCCAAGCTGCCCGTCCAGACCGTCGCCGTCGTCGGCTACCTCGAGCCGCTTTCGGCCGTCGTGTTCTCGGCCGTCCTTTTGGGCGAAGCCATAACACCGGTCCGCCTGATGGGCGCCGCACTTATCATCGGCGGTGCGCTCTTTTGCGAACTCGCCGGCAAACGCGCAAGCGCCAAGGCTGGCATAGCCCAGACAGCACGTGCTTAAAAGCCCCTGTTTCGAAATGCTACCCACGTACATAAATAATCCCCAGCTGGGGATTATTGTCTAAAAT
>CABUVC010000167.1 GCA_902494855.1 uncultured Collinsella sp. | reverse complement strand
TTTTTTGAAGCAAATACGACACGTACGCTAACTCCCTTCAACAAGGAGGACCCTATGCTGATGCTCAAAACCGTCACGGTACTCGAAGCCATCTCCAAGCGCCGCCGCACGGCGCGCCCTGCCGCTCATACCGGCCTGTCCAAGAACACCATATTCGCCGCCACCCATAGTGCCGAGGACGCCCTCGTACTGCTTGACGCCACGGCAAACGGCCTCACCGTCGAGCAGGCAACTGAGCGCCTGAACGCCGTCGGCCCCAACACCATCGAGGCAACGACCAAAACGCTCGCCCGCCGCATCGCCGACGCGTTCATCGATCCCTTCGCCGGCATCCTCGCCGCGCTCGCGCTGGTCTCGCTCTACATCGACGTGCTCGCCGTGCCCGAACCACAGCGCGACCCCTCCACGGTCATCGTCATCGGCGTCATGTTGCTGGTATCGGGCGGTATGAAGTTTATCCAAGAAGCCCGCAGCGGCAATGCGGCCGAGGCCCTCAAGGACCTGGTCTCCAACACTTGCACCGCCCTGCGCGACGGTGAGCGCGTCGAGATCCCCTTCGACGAGCTCGTCCCCGGTGATGTGATCCGCCTCTCTGCCGGAGATATGGTGCCGGCCGATGCCCGCGTCATCACCGCGCGCGATCTGTTTGTGATTGAGTCCGCGCTCACCGGCGAGAGCGAGGCCGTCGAGAAGACCACTGCCATCACCGTCGTCGAGGGTGCCGACGGCTCCGCGCTGCCACTCTCTGCCTGCAAGAACATCGTCTTTACCGGCACCTCCGTGCAAAACGGCACCGCCATGGCGCTTGTCGTTGCCACTGGCTCGGACACCTACCTGGGCGGCATCGCCAAGATGCTCAACGGGCGCGGCGAAAAGAGCGCGTTTGACCGCGGCGTCTCGAGCGTCTCCATGTTGCTCGTACGCCTCATGCTCGTTATGGCGCCGGCCGTCTTTGCCATCAACGCCGCCACCAAGGGCAACGTCATCGACGCGCTGCTGTTCGCCACGAGCGTGGCCGTGGGCATCACGCCGCAGATGCTTCCCGTCATCGTGACCACGAGCCTGTCGCAGGGCGCCAAGGACCTCGCCCGTCGCCAGGTTATCGTCAAGGAGCTGCCGGCGATCCAAAACCTGGGTGCCATGGATGTCCTGTGCTGCGACAAGACCGGCACCCTTACCGAAGACCGCATTGTGCTCGAGCGCTACCTCAACACCGATGGCAACGAGGACGCACGCGTGCTGCGCCATGCGTTTTTGAACAGCTTCTTCCAGACCGGCCTCAAAAACCTTATCGACCTGGCCGTAATCGACCGTGCCGACGCAACGCCCTCGGCCGTCGTGCCCGATTCCATGCTGGGTCAGAGCCTGCGCGACCGCTATACCAAGGTCGACGAGGTGCCCTTCGATTTCTCGCGCCGTCGCCTGAGCGTAGTTGTAGCCGACGCCCAGGGCAAAACCCAGATGGTTACCAAGGGCGCTGCCGAGGAAATGCTCGAGATCTGCTCCTTTGTCGAGGTTGATGGCATCGCCCAGCCGCTCACCGACGAGAAGCTCGCCCAGATTCGCAAGCAGATCGCCGGACTTAACGCCGAGGGCCTACGCGTAATTGCCGTGGCGCAGAAGACCAATCCGCGCTGCGTGGGCGAGTTTGGCATCGCCGACGAGTGCGACATGGTGCTGATGGGCTTTTTGGCCTTCCTCGATCCGCCCAAAGCAAGTGCCGCGGGCGCCGTCGTCACCCTCGAGGCCAAGGGCGTGGCGGTCAAGGTCCTAACCGGCGACAACGACCGCGTCGCCGCCACCGTCTGCGAGCAGATTGGTATCGATGCGAGCAACGTCTTGCTCGGCTCCGAGATCGATGCGCTCGATGACGCCGAACTTGCCAAGCGCGCCGAGAAAACCCACCTCTTCGCCAAGCTCTCGCCGCTGCAGAAGGCGCGCCTGGTACGTGTCATGCGCGAGATGCTCGGCCACACCGTGGGCTTTATGGGCGACGGCATCAACGACGCCGCCGCCATGCGTGCGAGCGATTGCGGCATCTCGGTCGATTCGGCCGTCGATATTGCCAAGGAATCCGCCGATATCATCTTGCTTCAGAAGGACCTGGGCGTGCTCGAGCGCGGCATCATCGAAGGCCGCCGCACTTACGGCAACCTGCTCAAGTACCTCAAGACTACGGTGAGCTCCAACTTTGGCAATGTGCTGTCCGTGACCGTCGCGAGCCTGTTCTTGCCGTTTTTGCCCATGAGCGCCCTGCAGCTGGTACTGCTGTCGCTGGTCTACGAGATCGTGTGCATCGCACTGCCGTGGGACACCGTCGATGACGCCTGGACTGCCCGCCCGCGCGCCTGGGACGCCGCGTCCATCAAGGGCTTTATGCTCGAGCTGGGCCCCGTGAGCTCGCTGTTTGACATCGTGACCTTCGCCGCGCTCTTCTTTGTCGTGTGCCCCGCCGCCGTGGACGCAAGCTGGTCCGAGCTTGCCGCCGCGGGCGACGTCGCGGGTATGGCGACCTTTGCGGCGCTCTTCCAGAGTGGCTGGTTTGTCGAGTCAATGTGGTCGCAGACACTCGTGGTCCACATGTTGCGCTCCCCGCATCTGCCGAGCCCGCACGACCACGCCGCGCCCGCATTGTGCGTTCTTACCGTGCTGGGCCTGGCGCTCGTCACCTGGCTGCCGGCAAGCCCCATCGCCGATGCGCTCGGCCTCATGCCGCTGCCCACGAGCTTTTTTGGACTGCTCATTGGCATCGTTATCGCCTATATCGCGCTCACCCAGCTGGCAAAGCGCCGCTACATTGCCCGCCACGGCGAGCTGCTGTAGCAAGTAGACGGAAAACACCCTGCCAGCTGCCGTTGCCACTACCACAGCTGCCAACGCCGCTGCCGTTGCCTCTGCCGCCGCCGCAGTCTATCCCCCCAGCAATTGCGGTGAAATAGTTCCTGTTTAAAGCCCCGTGACTTTAATTTAGGGACTATTCCACCGCAACTTATTGGGAGATTAGCTAGTCCTTGGGTGTCCAGGACCAGAAGAAGTTGATAAGGGCCACACGCGAGGCGGTACCGGCCTTTTTGTTGATCGAAGAAATGTGGCGATAGAGCGTGGAGCGCGAAAGGAAGAGCGTTGTGGCGATGTCCTGAACGCTCTGGTCCGAAACGACCAAGACCTCAAGAATATCGCGCTCGCGCTCTGTAAGCCCAAAGGTGGCGACGAAAGCATCGAGGCGTTCATCGGACGTGAGCTCCGCTGCCTCCACGGGCTCGGGGTCGGAGCATGTGGGCGCAAGATCCCCACCAAGATCGTCGGTGGCAAGCGGCAGGCCATCCTGCATCACGACATCATCGGCTCGTTGCCCCAACTGCCCCAGCAGCGTAATCGCAATGCCCACAAATATCACGAGCGCCGCACCGACCGCAGCCAGCACGTTTTGACTCGAGATGATCGCCACCGCCGGCGCCGTCACGAGCATCGAGCACACGTTGTTGACGACGCGACCCATGCACGGCCAAAAATATGACCAGCGCGCATAGAGCGAGACGGCGGCATATTTTGTGGTAAAGAACACCACGAAAAAGCCCGAGCCCAGATAAAAGATGATCGTGGCAGCGAGCTCGTTGCCGCCATTGCCGTCGACGATGAGCACAAAAAACGAAAGCGTGGACAGTATGGCGGCGCATGTCATGCCGATATTCATATACGAACGGCCGTGCAGGTCAAATAGTGCGCCAGCGGCCAACGAGCTCACGACAAGCAGCAGGCGTGGCCAATCGCCCAAATCGACGGCTCCGACAGCATGCAAGGTCGTGAAGCCCGCGTTGAGAGCGGCGAATACGCCGGAAAGGTACGCCGTCGCTACGGTCAGGCGAACTACGGCACGACGGAATGCCGCCTTTGCCTCGGGATCGTCTTGCCACTTGGCGCCATGTTCCAAAGCA
>CABUVC010000166.1 GCA_902494855.1 uncultured Collinsella sp. | reverse complement strand
GTCGGGCTCCATCGTGACCCAACGCGCCGTGAGCTATGTGCAGGACGAGTACAAGGCACAGGGCATCGACCCCGCCGACGTGCAGAACGCCTACCTGGGCCGCATGGCGACCACGATGTTTGGTCTGTGTCTGGTGTCGCTGGTCGCCACCATCCTGACCGGTGCCGTGGCTTCGCGCACCGCCTGCTCCATCGCCCGCGACCTGCGCCGCGAGACCTTCAACAAGGTTATGCACTTCTCGCCGGCCGAGGTGGGCAAGTTTAGCCAGGCCTCGCTCATCACCCGCTGCACCAACGACATTCAGCAGATTCAGATGGCCGCAACCCTGTTTATCCGCATGTGCCTCATGGCGCCCGTCATGGGCATCGTCGCCGTCATGCGCGTCCTGGCCAACCACACCGGCCTGGAGTGGACCATCGCCGTGGCCATCATCGCGGTCTCGGCCGTCGTCGGCGTGCTTATGGGCCTCACCATGCCCAAGTTCAAAAAGATGCAGAGCTTTGTGGACCGCGTGAACCTTACCGCCCGCGAGCTGCTCGACGGCCTTATGCCCATCCGCTCGTTCAACCGCGAGGAGCATGAGCTTGAGCGTTTTGACAAGGCATCACTCGACCTGATGACCACACAGCTCTACACCAACCGCGCCATGAGCTTTATGATGCCGCTCATGATGCTCGTTATGAACTGCATCACCGTGCTTATCGTCTGGTTTGGCGCGCAGGGCGTGTCCGACGGCGTGATGCAGGTCGGCAACATGATGGCGTTTATCTCCTACACCATGCAGATCGTCATGGCGTTTATGATCCTCACCATGGTTTCGGTCATCCTGCCCCGCGCCGAGGTCGCAGCCGAGCGCGTTGAAGAGGTCATCACTTGCCCCACGAGCATCAACGACCCCGCCTCGCCCAAACTGCCCGCGACCAACGCGCCGCGCGGTGAGCTCGCCTTCCACGACGTGAGCTTCCAGTATCCCGATGCCCGCGCCGATGTCATTAGCGGCGTAAACTTCACCACGCACGCCGGCCAGATGCTCGGCATCATCGGCTCCACGGGTTCGGGCAAGTCCACGCTTGTGCAGCTCATCCCGCGCCTGTACGACGTCACCGGCGGCAGCATTTCGCTCGACGGCATCGACGTGCGCGATATGACCCTTTCCGAGCTTCGCCGCCGCATTGGCTATATCCCGCAGCAGGGGCGTCTGTTCTCGGGCACTGTCGAGAGCAACCTCAAATTTGCCGGCGACATGGTGAGCGATGATGACATGCGCCAGGCGACACGCATCGCACAGGCCGAGGACTTTATCGCCGAGCGCGAGGGCGGCTACGACTCCCCCATCAGCCAGGGCGGCTCCAATGTCTCGGGCGGTCAGCGCCAGCGTCTGGCCATCGCCCGCGCCCTGTCCAAAAAGCCCGAGGTCGTGGTGTTCGATGACTCGTTTAGCGCCCTCGACTACAAAACAGACGCGCGCCTGCGCGAGGAGCTTGCCAAAAACGTTACCGACGCCGCGCTCGTGGTCGTGGCCCAGCGCATCGCGACCATCATGCACGCCGACCAGATCATCGTGCTCGACGACGGCCACGTGGTGGGCACCGGTACGCACGAGGAGCTGCTGCACAGCTGCCCAGCGTACCTGGAGATCGCACAGTCGCAGCTTTCCGCCGAGGAGCTGGGGCTCACCCAAGAAGAAATTGAAGCCGTCATGGAAGGAGGCGAGCGCTAATGGCAGACAAGACCAAGACTCAGATTCCCAAGCCCACCCGCCGGCGCGGTCCCATGGGCCGCATGGGTGGCATGGGCCGCGGCGAAAAGGCCAAGGACTTTAAGGGCACCATGAGGCAGCTACTCGGCTATATCGGTCAGCACAAGATTGCCGTGTTTGCCGCCGTCGCCTTTGCCGTGTGCTCGGTCATCTTTAACATTGTGGGACCCAAGGTGCTCGGCCAGGTTACGACCAAACTGTTCGAAGGCCTGGTCTCCAAGGTCAACGGTACCGGCGATGTCAACTTTGCCTGGATCGCCAAGACGCTCGGCTTTTTGCTCTGCCTGTATCTGGCGAGCTCTGCCTGCAGCCTGATCCAGGGCTGGCTCATGACCGGCGTCACGCAAAAGATCTGCTATCGCATGCGCAAGGAGATCGCCGCCAAGATCGCCGTCGTGCCGATGAGCTACTTCAACGGCCACAGCAAGGGCGACGTGCTCAGCCGCATCACCAACGACGTCGATACGCTGGGTCAGTCACTCAACCAGAGCGTGACGCAGCTCATCACGTCAGTGACGCAGATTATCGGCGTGCTCGTCATGATGCTGTCGATCAGCCTGCCGCTCACCGGCGTCACCGTGCTCACGCTGCCGGCAGCCGCGATTATCCTGACCGTGATGATTCACTTCTCGCAGCCGTACTTCCGCGAGCAACAGCAGGTCCTGGGCACCGTCAACGGCATTATCGAGGAGGACTTTGCCGGCCAGAACGTCATTCAGGTGTTCGACCGCGCCGAGGCCTCGATCGAGGAGTTCGACCGTCAAAACGACCGCCTCTTTATTAGTGGCTGGCGCTCGCAGTTCCTGTCGGGCCTGATGATGCCTCTCATGAGCCTGGTGGGCAACATGGGCTACGTGGGCGTCGTCGTGGTGGGCGCACAGCTCGCGCTGACCGGCAATGCCACGCCCGGCGACATCCAGAGCTTTATCCAGTACGTTCGCAACTTTACGCAACCCGTACAGCAGCTGGGCAACGTGAGCAACACGATGCAGTCGATGGCCGCTGCCACCGAGCGCGTCTTTGAGTTCTTGGCCGCGCCCGAGGAGGAGCAGAAGGCCGACGCGCAGATTCCCGAAAAGCGTCCCGGCCACGTGGAGTTTGACCATGTCAAGTTTGGCTACACGCCCGACAAGACCATCATCCACGACTTTAGCTGCGAGGCGCAGCCCGGCCAGACCATCGCCATCGTCGGCCCCACCGGCGCCGGCAAGACCACGCTCATTAAGTTGCTGCAGCGCTTCTACGACGTGGACGGCGGTTCGCTGCGCGTCGAGGGCGTCGACGTGCGCGACTGGGACCGCGCGGCACTGCGCGGCGAGTTTGCCATGGTGCTGCAGGATACCTGGCTGTTTAACGGCACCATCCGCGAGAACATCCGCTACGGACGTCCCGATGCGACTGACGCCGAGGTCGAGGCCGCCGCGCGCGCCGCACGCTGCGACCACTTTATTCATACGCTCGCCGGCGGTTACGACTTTATGATCAATGAGGAGGGCACCAACCTCTCACAGGGCCAGCGCCAACTCGTGACCATCGCCCGCGCCATTTTGGCCGACCGTCCGGCGCTGATTTTGGACGAGGCGACCTCCAACGTCGATACCCGCACCGAGGAGCTTATTCAGCGCGCCATGGATGCGCTGATGCAGGGCCGCACGAGCTTTGTGATCGCGCACCGCCTGTCCACAATCCGCAACGCCGACGTAATCTTGGTGATTCGCGACGGCGACATCGTCGAGAAGGGCACACACGACGAACTGCTCGCCCAGGGCGGCTTCTACGCCGACCTGTACAACTCGCAGTTCGACGAGGCGGCGTAGAATCGACCGCAGGAAACGGATGACGCCCGAGAACGAGGGCGCAGGACAACCTGCGCCCCCGTTTTGTGTCCTTTGGGCCTCGAGCCGCCTCCCCTGGGACCTGATTGACAGCCCACTCCAAGCCCTGTGGGCAAAAAATGGCAAATATGAGTACTGTCACCTTTTTAGTAACAGCCAAAACAGCCCCAAATGCTGCCCACACGGCTTGCACGCGCTCCTAAATTGATCAAACAGCCCTATAGCGGACTTATATGCGTTGAGATTAATGAACATATTTGCTGTTATGTCTATTATCTTATGCCGGCAATATGGCACTACGATAGCAACAGTACTCATATTTGGCATTTTTTGCCCACAGGGT
>CABUVC010000165.1 GCA_902494855.1 uncultured Collinsella sp. | reverse complement strand
GATCGCTCCGTCCTTTGTGGGCCCGTCCTATGCCCGCGAGGCGCCGCGCCCCATCACGGTCGATGAGATTCACGAGCTCACGCATCAGTTTGGCGACGCGGCCGTGCGCATGCAGAAGGCCGGTGTCGATGGCGTCGAGGTCCATGCGGCGCATGCCCACGGCATGCTTGGCGGTTTCTTGACCCCGCTCTATAACAAGCGTACCGATGAGTACGGCGGCTCGCTCGACGCCCGCATGCGCTTTTTGCTCGAGGTCATCGCCGAGATTCGCGAGCGCTGTGGCAAGGACTTTATCATCGACGTCCGCATCTCGGGCGATGAGTACACCGATGGCGGCCTGACCCTCAACGACATGATCTACGTCTCGCGTCGCCTGGAGAAGGCCGGCGTCGACATGATTCATGTGTCGGGCGGCACCACCATCAAGCGCGGTTCCGCGATTCCTGCCGCCGGTACCCAGCAGGCCTCGCACGCTGCCTGCTCGCGTGAGATCAAAAAGCACGTCAACATTCCCGTCGCCACCGTCGGCCGGATCAACGAGGCTTGGATTGCCGAGGAGCTGATTGAGGACGGCGCTGCCGACATCTGTATGATGGGTCGCGCCAATCTGTGCGATGCCGAGTTCTGCAACAAGGCGGCTGCCGGTAACGCCGACGAGATCCGTCCCTGCATCGGTTGTCTGCGCTGCCTGAACGGCATCATGTTTGGCAAGCGCATCTCCTGCACCATCAACCCGGACGTGGAGCGCGACGAGGCCGGCTACGAGCCTGCCGCCGAGGCCAAGAATGTACTGGTTGTGGGCGCTGGTCCTGCGGGCATGGAGGCAGCCTACATTGCCGCCAAGCGCGGCCACAACGTGGTACTCGTGGACAAGCAGGATGAGCCGGGCGGCGAGATGCGCATCGCGGCCGTGCCGCCGGCAAAGCAGGAGCTCACCCGCGTGATCAAGTATCAGTACCGTCGCCTGGCCGAGGCCGGCGTCACATGCGCCTTTGGTACCGAACTTTCGGCCGAGGACATTCAGCGCGACTACGCAGGTTACGAGGTTGTCCTGGCTTATGGCGCCGAGCCCATCGCTCCGGCCTTCATGCAGGGCTTTAAGCAGGTTATGACGGCTGACGACCTGCTGGGTGGCAAGGCTTTCCCGGGCAAGAAGATCGTCATCGTGGGTGGCGGCACCGTTGGCTGCGAGGCGGCCGATTACCTGGCCCCGTTGGTCAACGACCTGTCGCCGGCCAATCGCGATGTCACCGTCATCGAGATGACCAAGACGCTTGCTGCCAACGAGGGCGGCGCCGGTCGCGCGGTGCTCATCACGCGCATGCTCTCCAAGGGTGTCCACGTGCTGACCGAGGCCAAGGTGACCGAGATCACCGAGGAAACCATCAGCTACGAGAAGGACGGAGAGGTCCACACCATCACAGGTGCCGATACGCTGGTGCTTGCCATGGGCTATCGTCCCAATACCAAGCTGGCCGACGACCTGGCTGCAGCCGGTGTTGCCACCCACGTGCTGGGCGATGCCAACAAGTGCGGCAACATCCGCGACGCCATCGGCGATGGCTACAAGGTTGCCTGCGAGCTCTAGTCAACCCCTTGTTGCGTGGGGACAGGTTACTTTGCATCAACTTGGTGCATGTAAACCTGGCCCCATCGCACCATTGCGGCTTCATGGAATAGCGCCCGTACGCATCGAATTTCTCCTCTCATAGATGTGCGGCACAAAGAGCCCCGAGTTCATACTGAGCTCGGGGCTCTTTTCGTTTGGATTGCAGGCGTATTGACAGACGAAAACAGTCTGTGTCCGGTATTGAGCCATACGAAAGCGAAATTATGCGTCTTAATTCCGTACGCAAATAAAGACGAAAACCATTTGCGTCTTGGATAAATCAGTACGCAAACGGTTTTCGTCTTATAATGCGGTTATGAATGGTACGAAACGAGAGGGTTGTGCATATGGTTGTTAGAGAGAGCCCTACAGTCGAATACAAGGAAAGCGTTACGCCGACGTTTCTTAAAACGGTGAGCGCCTATGCAAACTACGGGACGGGCAAGATTGAGTTTGGCGTTGATGACGAGGGCGTGGCTGTCGGTCTTGCAGATCCGGTCGCAGAGTGTCTCCGCATCGAGAACATGATTAATGACAGCTTGGATCCCGCTCCCCGTTACACGCTCGAGCGCGATGAGAAACACGGGACCGTAATCCTTACGGTTTATGAGGGCCAGGACAAACCCTATCGAAGCAAGGGAAAGGCCTACAGGCGAAACGATTCGGCAACGGTGGAGGTCGACCGGTTTGAGTATGGCAGGCTGACGCTCGAAGGCAGCAACGTAACGTTCGACGCGCTCACGTCGGCTCGCCAGGAATTGAGTTTTCACACGCTCGAGCATAAGTGTGTTGAACATCTCGGCATTTCCGAGCTAACGCCGGATATTATGCGCACGCTTCGCTTGCTCGGCAAAGATGGCTATACCAACGCTGCGGCGATTTTGGCGGATAAGAATGATTTTCCGGGCATCGACTGCGTCCGTTTTGGCGATACCGAGGATGTGATCTTGGACCGTGAGACGGCGACAAATGTATCCGCAATTGAGCAGGTGGACAGGGCGGTGGCTATGTTTGCACGCTACTACCGTTTTGAGCGTATCGAAGGGATGGAGCGCGTCCAAACCGATCGAATTTCTCTTGAGGCATTCCGCGAAGCTGTTGCAAACGCTTTGGTGCATCGGACGTGGGACGTTCGAGCGAATGTTCAAATTGCCTTGTACGACGATCGTGTTGTTGTGACTTCGCCCGGATCACTGCCTGCCGGTTTGACGACGGAACAATACCTGTATGGGCAGATATCCGTGCTCAGAAACCCAATTGTCGCCGAGGTCTTTTTAAAGCTGGATTACATCGAGAAATTTGGCACGGGAATCGCGCGCATTAGACGTGCCTATCGCGATTCGATCAATCAACCAATTTTTGATGTTCGCGGCGGCATGGTGGCCGTCACATTGCCCGCTACCGATGCCTTTGAAGGGTCCGAGGAAGAGATCCAGGTTCTCAATGCCTTGTCGGGCGGGCGAATTATGTCGCGAAGCGAGATTGAAAAGCAGACGGGGCTGAGCCGCATGCGGACGTTGGCGGCACTCGAATCTCTGCTCGAACGGAATGCAATCGTAAGGCAGGGAACCGGGCGGGCCACGAAATACGAGCGCTCATAGTCCAAAAGAGCCATGGTACAAGACAGACCCCAAGCCAGCGTTGGCTTGGGGTCCGTTATATCCCGGATGGTAACGGGCCGATTATTGTCAAGTTATAGCAAAGTATAGCGACGTACAGCAAAGTATAGTGAAATATAGCAAGCCGTATAGCGCGCCTTGATTATCAACCCTTGATTATCAACCGTCCGTATTTCACAGCAACTTATAACAGGCTCGGGGTGCCAATTTGGGGTGCGGTAGTGCTGCGTCACGAAAAGGGCCTATCTACTACGTTTAAGCCGCAGGGGTCAACCATAGTCGGCTTTTTCGAAAATCGACAAGCTGTCTACCTGCGGTTTTGTTTTCACGGTTTTCGGTATGGCCGAGGCTATCCGTGTTAACGTAGTAGATGGGCCACTTTTGTGGCAAGGGGGCCGATCTGCGGGCCAGGGTAGCTAAAAGAGCCCCGTCCCAAAAAGACTGATTGGGAGCTGGGGCGTGTCGATGAGATAGTATTACGTGATGAAATTCGACAAACCGTGGGCTTCATCCGAGGGCTTTATGGAACAACACCAGCATTATCAGAGCCTGCAAGATCAGGCATACAACGCACTGCGCTCCAAGATCATCTATGCCGAGCTTAAGCCCGGCACGCGCCTTTCGGCGATTGGTCTGGAAAAGGAGACGGGGATCGGGCGCACGCCAATTCGCGAGTCCTTTGTGCGCCTGCGCGAGCAAGAGCTGGTGGAAACGCG
>CABUVC010000164.1 GCA_902494855.1 uncultured Collinsella sp. | reverse complement strand
TGTGGGTCTCGGCCTCCTCGCCCTCCTCGACCTCGTCGGTCCAGGTGACGGTCTTGACGTCGTCAACGTTAGCGCCAATCAGGGCCTCGTTGAACTCCTTGGGGTTGCTGTCGCTACCGGCGATGAGCATGCGGCCCTCGGCAGCGAAGTTGTCGGCGTTCTCGACGGCCTTGAGGTCGACGGTAACGTAGTCCTCGGCCTCGACGGCGCGACCCTCGACGTCCTCGAAGGTGGCACGGTAGTTGAGGAGCATCTCGACCTGGTTGTTGATCTCGGACTCGGTGACCTCCGCAGGGGGCATCTCGATCTCGACAGCGTCGAAGGAGGAGAGCTCAGCGGCGGGACGCAGGGAGAACTCGACGGTGTAGGTGTAGTCCTCGTGATCCTTGGCGAGGTCGAGCTCCTTGTAGTCACCGTTCTTGGTGGGGACGATGTCCAGCTCATTGAGGACGGCGGGCTCGTTGGCGGCGATCAGGTCGTTGGTGGCCTGAGCGAGAGTAGCCTCGGCGCCAAGAGCGGAGTCGATGACCGGACGGGGAGCCTTGCCGGCGCGGAAGCCCGGGAAGCGGTACTTCTTGGCGGTGTCCTTGTAGGCCTTCTTGATCGCGGCGTCGACGTCGGCGGCCGGGATGGTGACCGTAGCGGTGAGCTTGGCGTCCTTGACGTCAGAAGCGGTGATGTTCAACACGTTCCTCCTCATACTGCCCAGCTTATCTGAGGTGCTGGTACCTTTATGCAACAAGCGTCGCGAGGGCATAAGCCGACGCGGGTGCGTTGGTGCGGGCGAAAGGACTCGAACCTTCACGGGAATCCCACCAGAACCTAAATCTGGCGCGTCTACCAATTCCGCCACGCCCGCATGAGCGCACAGACTAGGAATGATAGCAGATACGAACGGCAAGCGCACGCACACCTTTTACAGGCTCACGACCTCACCACGAGTACAAAAGGCGGGACGAGTTGCCCCGCCCCGCCAATTACGACTTGCTAGCTGAACCGCTACTCCCCCAGCAGGGCCTTCTCGGGCGTGATGGGCAGCGAGCGAACCTGGTGGCCGGTGGCGTGTGCCACGGCCGAAGCCACGGCGGCGAGCGGCGTGTTGATGACGACCTCGCCGATCGACTTGGCGCCAAACGGACCCGTCGGCTCGTAGCTCGGCTCAAAGGCCACGCGAATACTACCGATATCCAGGCGCGTGGGCAGCTTGTAGCTCATAAAGTTGCCGGTACGCAGGCGGCCGCGATCATCATGCTCGACGATCTCGTAGAGCGCGTGGCCGATACCCTGGGCAATGCCGCCCTCGGCCTGGACGCGCGCGAGCGCCTCGTTGATCACGGTGCCGCAGTCCACAGCCGCCGCGTAGTCCACCACAGTCACCTTGCCGGTGGCCTTGTCGACCTCGACCTCGGCAATGCCGGCCATAAACGGCGGAGGCGAAACGGGCAGGCAGGCAGAGGCATGCGAGGTGAGCGCGTCGCCGCCCGCGATGTTCTTGACGCACAAGTTGGCAAAGTCGCGCAGCGTGAGGTAGCGGTTCTGCTCGCGTGCGGCACGCTCGTCGGACAGGCGCACGTACTGACCATCAAAGACCACGTCGGCGGCGTCCACGTCCCACATCTGGGCGGCCTTGGCGCAGATCTTCTCGCGCAGCTCGGCCGCGGCGTTCTTGGCTGCCAGACCCGTCACGTACGTGCCCGAGCTCGCGTACGAGCCGGCGTCGAACGGCGACACGTCGGTGTCCACGCCGCGCACCACGATCAGCGAGCTCTCCACACCCAGCTCCTCGGCGGCAATCTGCGCCAGGATCGTGTCGACGCCCATGCCGTTATCGGTGGCGCCGGTGCCGATGGTAATGAAGCCGTCCTCTTCCAAGCGCATGTCGATGCCGGCGATATCCACGTTGGAGATGCCCGAGCCCTGCATGGTGAGCGCACAACCCAGAGCACGCACGCGGTCGCCCAGGTCCACGGCCAGCGGCTTGTCACGCCAACCGATCATGTCCATCGCGCGCAGCAGGCAGCGGTCGAGCGCGCAGGCGTTGAGCTTCTCGTTGTAGTACTGCGGCATGACCTCGCCCTCGCGCACGATGTTCTTAAGGCGCAGGTCGGCGGGGTCCATGTGCAGCATGTCGGCGAGCTCGTTGACGGCACTCTCCACGGCAAACTGGCCCTGGGTGGCACCGTAGCCGCGATACGCACCGCCGCGGTTGGTATTGGTGTAGACGGCGTCCCAGCTAAAGCGGCTCGCCTTCACATGGTTGTAGATGGGCAGGCTCTTGTGGCCCGAAAGGCCGATCGTCGTGGTGGCATGCTCGCCATACGCGCCGGCGTTGGACAGCGTGTGCAGGTCGATGGCCGTGATAGTGCCGTCGTTCATGGCGCCCAGCTTAACGGTCATCTGCATCTGGTGACGCGAGTTGCCCGCGGTGATGGTCTCCGCGCGGGTGTAGCAGCAATAGCTCGGACGGCCGGTTTGCTGGGTGACGAACGCCACGAAGATCTCGCAGCAGCCCGTCTGCTTGGAGCCAAAGCCGCCGCCGATGCGCGGCTTAATGACCTGCACCTGCGACTGCGGGATGTCGAGCGACTGCGCGACCATGCGGCGCACGTGGAAGGGCACCTGCGTAGAGGTGGTCACCGAAATGCGGCCGAACGCGTCGGTCGTCGCGAAGGCACGGAAGGTTTCCATGGGCGCGGTCTGGGTTGCCTGGCTGGTGTAAGTGCGGGTGAAGACGATGTCGCTCTGGGCGAAGGCCTCGTCCAGATCGCCATAATCGCTGGCACCGCTGCACACCAGGTTGCGAGCAACGTCGCCGCCCTGCGGGAACATAAAGGTCACGTCGCCCTCGGGGTGGACCACGATTTCGTTATCGAGTGCCTGGGTAAAGTCGAGCAGGGGATCAAGCACCTCGTAGTCGACCTTGATGAGCTTGAGCGCCTTGTCGGCGGCCTCCTCGGTCTCGGCGGCGACGATCGCCACCTCCTCGTTTTGATAGCGCACGAGGTTCTCGAGGATCAGGCGGTCGTAGGGACTCGGCTGCGGATAGCTCTGGCCGGCGATGGTAAAACGGCGCTTGGGCACGTCCTCGTAGGTGTAGACGCCCACGACGCCCGGCACCTTCAGGGCGCGCGACGTATCGATGGAGCGGATCTTGGCGCGGGCATACGGGCTGCGCTTAAGCTTAACGATGAGCGCGCCGGCGGGCACCCTATCGCCCGTGTAGACGGGACGTCCCTCGAGCAGGGCCTTCGAGTCCTTCTTGGGCTGCTTCTTGGTGATCTGCTTGTACGCGACACCGTCGCAGCTGGTGTCGTTGACCGGAAGCTCGGGCATCTCAAAGCCCACCTGCACGCCGGACTCGTTAAGGAAGCGCACGATGGCGCGCAGCTGGCTCTCGTAACCGCTGCAACGGCAGAGGTTGCCGGCGAGCTGGCGCGAGAGTTCCTCGCGCGTGGCGACGAGGCTCGGGTCCTCCTTGGCGGCGCGGGCAAGCGCCAGCACGTTCATGATGAGGCCGGGGGCGCAAAAACCGCACTGCTCGGCGCCTTCGGCAGCCATCGCACGGGCCAGCGCCTCAGACTCGGCTTTGAGGCCCTCGAGTGTGGTGATGGAGCGGCCCTCAACGCGCGCGGCGGGAACCGAGCAGCTCAGCACCGGGTCGCCGTCGAGCCACACCGTACACAGGCCGCAGTTGGTGGTTTCGCAGGCGCAGCGCACCGACGCGCAACCTTGCTCACGCAAAAGCGAAAAAAGCATGGTGTCGGGGGCAATCTGAACCTTGACCTTGCGGCCGTTGAGCGTAAAGGAAAGATCGATGAGTTTGGCAGCCATTAGCGCACCTCGCTAGAATCGACGCCGGGCACGCGGCGGCAGGAATACTCGTCCGTGGCAAACTTAGGAATCTGCACGCCCTCGAGCTCGCGGGCAAGCGCGGCCGAAAGCTCGATGCCGGCG
>CABUVC010000163.1 GCA_902494855.1 uncultured Collinsella sp. | reverse complement strand
GCGCCGTGTGGCGCTCATGCGCGAGCTGGGCATTGTGTTTGAGCTGAGCGCCGATGTGACGGACCCTGCGGTGGCAGCCAAGCTCGATGGCTTTGACGCTGTCGTGGTGGCAGCTGGTGCCCGTGCCCCGCGCGGGCTTTCGGCTGCGAACATTGACGCTCCCGGCGTGGTGTATGCCGTGGACTACCTGACGGCTTCGACCGTCTCGGTGCTCGATGGCGGTGAGCCTGCTATTGACGCACGCGGCCTGGACGTCGTGGTCATTGGCGGTGGCGATACCGGCAACGACTGCGTGGGTACCGCGGTGCGTCAGGGCGCGCGCAGCGTGCGCCAGTTTGAGTTCTTGCCGGCTGCGCCCGATAAGCGCGCGGCAGGCAACCCCTGGCCGCAGTGGCCCAACGTTAAGAAGACCGATTACGGCCAGCAGGAGGCTATCGCTGCGATGGGTGGCGAGATGCGTGCCTGGGCCGTGGATACACTCGAGGTGCTGCTGGACAAGAAGGGCGCGGCTGCGGGTCTGCGCGTGGTCGATCTGGACTGGTCGGCGGGAAAGCCCGAGCGCATCGCGGGCTCCGAGCACGAGGTGCCAGCGCAGCTGGTGCTCATCGCCTGCGGCTTTACGGGTCCTGAGCATGGCGTGTTCGATGCGGTAGGCGTGCCTGTTGCCACCGCTGGTCGTCCGCTGCCTGTGATGGCCGCCGAGGACTCGCATCTTGCGGCGCGTGTCGACGGCGTCGCCGCGGATGCCGCGCCGGTGTATGTGGCGGGTGATGCCCGCAACGGCAGCTCGCTCGTGGTGAGTGCCATGGCCGATGCCCTGGCCTGCGCAGCCGAAGTCGCCGAGGCACTGGAACTGTAAAGTAGTCATTTAAGAACGTCCCCAATGACTAGTCATTTTTTGTCTAGTCGTTGGGGACACTCTTTGCGAGCGATTTGCTCGTTTGCCGACGTGTGGGTGCTCATTTGCCGACTTCTTGGGCTGTGGTCACCTGTTGTTTCTGTGGTGGCTGCGGGTATCTGGCTCAAAAGGGCGGGTGTGCCGTCTATGTTTACCTGCGGTTTTGTTGCAGTGCGCATTTTCGGTCAAGCATCCCGTCAAGTGTTTGGTCGGCAGTTGGTTTGCAGCCGGAGGCCTATTTTGTCCGTGCTGACAGTGGCTGCCCACCCTCCTCGTAAGCTCAAATTGAGGTTCATCAGTTTGAGGAGGATGCCATGACTGACCACGCTTTTGACCGAGCAGAGCTGGCTGAAGCCGTCGGCAACGATATTGCCGACATGGCCCATTTTTGGATGCTGCGGAAGTTCCAGTTTTTGGAGCCGGCGCGCGAACAGTTCGAGATCATTGTCGACCCGTGGCTCAGCTATTGCACCGAGCCTTCGCAAAACGAAATCATGGCCTACAACATGGCATTTACCGATTGGCTGCTCTTCGAGCGCCCCTATCGCCATGGCAAGACGTTGCTCGAGCTGTATGTTGAAGAGCCGCCGACATTGCTTTCGCCTGCCTCGCTCAAGCGGCTCGAGCAGGTACGCGACACGCAGTATTTCTCGCGCTTTGGCATTTTGGACAAGGATCCTGCGAACGGCATGGTTGCGCTGAAGGATACGCGCACCGACCGTCGCTTTGATGTCTACGACCCGCATATCGTGCAAAAGGAGCATTGGAGCGACGGCGCGATTGCGGTGCGCCTCGCCTGCGTCGACGATGTCTGGCTTACGGCGGGACAGCTCTACCTGTATGACATCGCGCGCCTGAACGACACGGCGGTCGACGGGCCGGGTGCGGTGCATCCCGAGGACCTGCAGGACGGCTTTGACACCTCGTGCATCAGCTTCTTCTTGCGTCTGGTCCGCGACATCATGGGCGCCCAGGGGCGGTACGTAAAGTCGCTCAACATCTACGAGCAGGAGTGGGAGTAGGGGATGTTACTGGTGTCGCTCTGCTGCCCTGACTTTGTCTCAATCTGTAACGTTTGGCGGCTGTTTGGGCCCGTAACTGTTACAGATTGAGACGGAAGGTTGGCGGCTGTCGAAAGATCTTGTTCTGTAACAACTAGAGGCTCAAAGACTGTCTTCCTGTTACAGATCAAGACATTTGTCAGCGGAGGCAACGGTGACGATGGTCCATTTGTCTGACGTGGTGGTGACGAAAGTGTCTAATACCGTTCTCAAACACAAACATGCGACTCGCAACACGTTGGCGCGGAATAGAATGCTCGCGCGGCTCACGGAGACGGCCAAGCAAGGTGCGCTGCTCGCAACGCATGACAATACCGAGCTCATGTGGCTGCGACGCCATGTTGGAACCGACGATATCGCGGAGCCCGAGCCGTACCTGTTCTGTTTTCAGCATGATTGGGATGCATTGACGCCGGCGGAGCGAGCGCTGAGGACTATCAAAGGGCTTGCGGAATTTCATCCCGATTGGGCGTTTTGGGGCTATGACGCGGCGCTTTTGTGGGGTCTGGAGGTGCCGAATGATCTGCTTGGGCCGCGCTTTCTTGTTAAGACGGGTTGTTCGGTGACGTTGAGCGGCGGGTGCAGGTTGTTGCGTCCGCAGATGGCGGGCGCGCTCGAGCGTGTTGATGGCGTGCGGGTGACGTCGTTTTGGCGCACGGTGGAGGATTGCTTACTGCGTGCGCCGTTCTCCTACGGGTTGGCGATTGCCGATTCTGCACTGCGGGCGAAAGGCGTATCACGTGGGGATTTGTGCGAGCGCCTCCGCGCCGATTGCGAGGGCAGGCGAGGGTATCGCAGAGCACAGGTGATTGCGTCGTATGCGGACGGGCTGTCCGAAAACGGCGGCGAGTCTCGGTTCCGAGCATTCTTTATTGCGTACGGCTTTCCGGTTCCGGAGCTGCAGGTGGAGTTTCGCGACCCGCTCGATTCGAGCCAGGTGTTTCGCGTCGACTATTTTTGGCGGCTCGAGAACGGGACGTGTGTCATCGGCGAGCTCGACGGGAAGGGAAAGTATACCCTGCAGGATGGTGGGGATCGGGGGTCGGTCGACCCATTCGTGGCAGAACGTCAGCGAGAGTCTCATCTGACGATGCTCGGGCACAAGGTGCTTCGGTTTACGTTTAACGAACTCAAAGACCCGGGGAAGCTGGTCGAGAAAATGAGGCTGGCGGGTATTCCTCGGCAGGCTGAATTGGCTGAGGAGTGGAGACGTCAGTGGTATGGGCGCTGAGAGGTTTTGTCTCAATCTGTAACGTTTAGAGGTTGTTTGAGCTCGTAATTGTTACAGATCGAGACAAGCCGGTGAAACGTCGACCGAATGTCTCGATCTGTAACATCAAGGGGCCCAACAACCCTGTATCTGTTACAGATCGAGATATTTCCCTGGTGTCGCTGGGGTGGGACTGCAGCGTATTCCGTCCCCCACATCCCCTCTTCCCTCCGTTAACCGATATGTCTATGGCAATCGGGCTACACTGGATAATAATGGACAGATGTTCAAGTTTTCTGAGGGGGAGGAGCTCGATATGGCGTCTGCCGATCGTTCCACGTTGTTTATCAATGCGACCGTCCTGGATGGTTCGGAGCATATGGAGCCGCAACCCGATATGGCCGTGACTGTTGAGCGCGGTGTCATCACGTGGATGGGGCCGAGTGCTGTGGCGCAGGCACCTGCAGGTGCCGAGGTCATCGACCTGGCAGGTGCGTATCTCATGCCCGGTCTCATCAATATGCATGTGCATCTGTGCGGTTCGGGCAAGCCGGTTTCGGCGGGCGATGCGGGCGCGCTGATGAAGAAGCTCGATAATCCCGTGGGGCGCGCCATCGTGCGCCATATTCTTAAGGGCAGCGCCCAACAACAACTGGCAAGTGGCGTGACCACGGTGCGCGGCGCGGGCGATCCGCTGTTTGCCGATCTGGCCGTGCGCGATGCTATCGATGCCGGCAAGTATCAAGGTCCTCGCCTGGTGGCGCCGGGAACGGGCGTCACGGTGCCG
>CABUVC010000162.1 GCA_902494855.1 uncultured Collinsella sp. | reverse complement strand
TTGCGCAGGGTAAGCGCGAGCTCAGCGATGGCCCACACGCCGGCAACGGCGAGCAGCAGCAGGGCGATTTGAATGGGACTCATACAAGCCTCCCGGAAGAATCGAAATACAGACGCCTTCCATGGTACCCCAAAGGAGACCGAACATGCCAAGAGCAGCAACGTGGGACAAAATTATCAGCAGCTACTTCGGTGCATTCCCGCTGCGGTCGCGTTCACTTTGCTCTACGCGCCATTCTTCCCAACCGCGGCCGGCAGGCTGCCAAAATGCACCGCGTTCCAAGCCTTCGGGCAAATAGCGCTGATCGACCCAGCCTTCGGGATAATCATGTGGATACTTATACACACCGTATTCATCGCTGCCCGGGCGATGGCGATCGCGCAGGTAGCTGGGCACCTCGCGAAGACCACTGCTGTGGATATCGGCTAGCGCCGCATCGATCGAGGCCTCGCACGCATTGGACTTGGGCGCCAAGCACACATAGAGCGCAGCTTGTGCAAGGTTAATGCGACATTCAGGATAGCCAATAACTTCAGCAGATTTAAAGGCAGCATGCGCCACCAAAAGCGCCTGCGGGTCGGCGTTGCCAACATCCTCAGAAGCGTGAATCATAATGCGGCGAGCGATAAACTTAGGATCCTCCCCAGCATCGATCATGCGCGCGAGCCAATAGATCGTGGCATCGGGGTCGCTACCGCGCATAGACTTAATAAACGCACTGATGATGTCGTAGTGCATGTCGCCGTTTTTGTCATACGTAAAGCCGCGACGCGGGTTGGCGATCTTCACGTCATCCACGGTGATGGGATAGCGCTCCCCCGCCGCAGGCGCTGGCGTTCCCTCGGTATCGGGACGCGTGACGGCAATCTCGCTCGCAAGCTCAAGCGTCGTGAGCGCCGAGCGAGCGTCACCCGCTGCCAGCGTGCAAATGGTCTTGACCGTATCCTCATCGGCCGAGAACTTACCGTTCAAACCCTGCGGTGCCTCAAGCGCACGTTCAATAAGCGTGGCGATATCCTCATCCTTCAGATGCTCAAGCTCCACGACGCGACCACGTGAGAGCAGTGCCGAGTTGACCTCGAAGTACGGGTTCTCTGTCGTAGCGCCAATCATAATGACGGTACGGTTCTCAACTGCATGCAGCAAGGCATCCTGCTGCGACTTAGAGAAGCGGTGAATCTCATCGATGAATAGAATGGTGCGTCGGTCGTACGTATTCAGGCGCGTCTTGGCCTCATCAATCACACGACGCAGGTCCTTCACGGTACCCGTGACGGCGCTGACCTCGACAAACTCGCTCTTGGTATGGTTGGCGATAATGTGGGCCAGCGTCGTCTTGCCCGTACCGGCAGGCCCGTACAGAATCACGCTCGAAAGCACGTCGTGCTCGATCGCGGCACGCAGCCATGAACCCTTACCGACGGCCTTTTGCTGGCCCACGTACTCGTCGAGCGAATTGGGGCGCATGCGCACCGCAAGCGGCGCATTCTGAAAGGAACGCTCGCGCGTCGAAGCAGAAAAAAGGTCGTCCATAGCCATCCCGTGTATCAATCAAAAACGTTTTCCACTAACAGTATACCGAATTTATACGAACTACCGTTCGTTAATATAGGTACGGTGCGGAAACTTCAATCCCGGAAACAGCTTGCTCGTGAGCTCGCAGAAATAACCGTCCGTCATGCTCGCAATGTAATCCACGACCGCCTGGTCCTTATCGTTCTGCCAGGCATAGGCGCGATCGTAGTAGGAAAGCTGCTGCTCGATGCGAGAAATGTGGTGCTTAAAGATATACGAAGACTCGTCACCTTCGTTTATATCCTGCAGGCAACGATCGTAAAGCTTTTCGAAGGCTTCGCGCAGCTCCACCTCGGAATCGCCTTCGATACCGCCCTTGCTATAGATCTTCTCGTAGTTCTCGCGCTTGGCTCGGCGGATTTCCTCAAACAGGTCCTCGCTCATCTCGATGCGCGGCTTACCATAGCTGTGCTCAACGATATCGATGGAGGCATGCGTGAGGATCCAACTGTTGTAGGCACCGCCCCGGCCATCATCAAAAGCGTCGGGTGACAGCAGGCCCGCCGCGATCGCATCCTGACGGTCACGACCGACGTAGGCAAGAATATCCGAAATGCGAACGACGCAGCCCTCGAGCGTCATAGGACGCAGATGCTCAATTGCGCTATAGCCCGTGGCAATGCAATCCTCAACCGTCTGGTCAAACTGGTCAAAGGAGCTCATGTCCGAGAGCTCAAACACACGCTGCTCGTACTCGCCGTTATGGCATAGCACGCCGTCGAGCGTCTGGAGCGACACGTTGCGGCCGTACAGTGTGTCGAGCACGCGGACCGACTGCACGTTATGGAAAAAATAACGCCCCGTACGCTCATGATAGATATCGTTGAGGAAGCGCTCGCCGGCATGGCCGAAAGGCGTGTGTCCCAAGTCGTGACCCAGGCCAATCGCCTCGATCAGATCGCAATTGAGCCCCAGGGCGCGACCGATATCGCGCGCAATGCGCGAGACAAGCTGCACGTGCAAACCGCGGCGTGACAGATCGTCATTGCTACGGAAGCTAAAGACCTGCGTTTTGCCTGCATAACGGGTGTACGCCGGAAGATGAAGTATCTTTTCGGTATCGCGCATAAACGCCGGACGCATAAGCGTGCCTTTGTCGGCGGCGCGATCAATACGACGAATGACCTGATCGTCGTTGCAACGATACGGGTTGACATAGCCCAAAGCACGATCGGCGGCAATGCGCTCGACAAGTTCGGGCGACAACGCCGAGGGGATACGGTCCATGCGCGCCTTAATGACGGCCGTTTCTTGATTAGATGCCATGGCATGCTCCTTAAGAAGGATGCGCAATCGGTTACAAAGTGCAGCCCACGACCTCGATTATGGCAAAAATCGGCACTAAAAACGGGAGCAATGGCAGGGAGCGCGATTTTGTGAAGAGACAGGAGAGGACCAGGGCCAGGAGTGCGACGGCAAATGCCACGATGCCACCCATAGGGTCGAGCGTGCAAAGCGCGAAGAGTGCCTTGGCATCCCCCATACCGATGCCCGGGATTTGGCGAAGACGACGCCAGAGGGACTCAGTCAGAACAAGGGCAAGGTAGACGATGACCGCAAGACCGGCGTGGTCAAGCGCTGTGTTCAAACCGAGGTCGAGCCAAACGCCCGCCAACGCCGCCACGGCACATGCGCCGGCAAGCCCATTGGGAAACCGTCGCTCTCGGGCATCAATTGCCACGCCGGCAAAGATGCAAATCCAAAACGGGATATAGACCATCGGACGCCTCCTCGAGCTGCATCGCAAAAGCAAAAACCACCACAAAGGTGCCTGTCCCCTTTGCGGTGGTTTTGGTGGTGGTTATTTGGCGCCTTGCATGACCTCGTCAAGGGTAACGTTGACGGCGTGCTGCGTCGGCACCCAGTCGACCTTCAGGAACAGCGCGGCCACCGTGATGGGGATATAGCTGAACATAAAGATCGGGAAGGTAAACAGGTTAGTCACCAGACGCCACTTTTGCGCGCAGTGAATGTGCTTGTACTCAAAGATAGTCGTGAGCATCGCCAGGATAAAGAAGGTCTGATACATCATGGCGAAGGTCATAATGAGCGAAGCGGCGCACGCCTGCATCTCGACTTCGGTAGCCAAGAAGCCGTGCGAAAGACCGCCCACGATCAGGAACGTCGCATTGGCGAGCATGGAGATCAGGGACAGCAGCATACCCGGGGCGATGGTCATAAACATGTCGTAGGCGGCAAAGCGATGGTAGCGGAAGGTTGACTTGACCAGATGCTTACCGTAGGTAAAGAACACCTGGTAAAAGCCCTTGGTCCACCGCATGCGCTGTTTCCAGGACGCCTTAAACGTCACGGGCTGTTCGTCAAAGAACTCCGCCGGCGCATAACCGATGCGAATGCCGTGAATGGCGCAGAACGTGGTGAACTG
>CABUVC010000161.1 GCA_902494855.1 uncultured Collinsella sp. | reverse complement strand
TGGATCGCTACGCTCACCTGCTGAAGCTCAAGACGGTGTACAACGAGGCTTAGGTCTCCCACCGCAGGATCTGAGGGCTGATGAAGGACGTGGTTGGTGGGGTGCCTTGTCCCGGTCGCTGTTTCGCGGCTTTGGGCATAGAGGGGGATTTGGTTGCGGACCCAGATGGCCTAGAGGGATATGGGCGCAAACGAGAAATCGTTGTTGGGGTCGTCCTTTTCCATAAACTCATCGAGGCAGAATGTCATATAGATTGGAACGTACAGGACCTTGCCCTCTTTGCTGAGGTTCTCGTGGCTTAGCACAACGGCCTCGGGGATTTTGTACTCGCTCACGCTCATCAGACGGTCGAGGGCCGCATGGGCTCGAACCTTCTTGCCCGATTTGACCTCGATTGGGACAACGTGCCCGCGGGTGCCTTCGATCACAAAGTCAACTTCGCCGACCTCGCGTGTCTGGTAGTACCATGCATCAGTTCCAAGGGCGACAAGCTCCTGCGCGACCACGTTCTCATAGAGACCGCCGAGGTTGGGGGTTTTCATATCAAGGTAGACGGCGCGTGCCGTGCTGCCGGGATACCGTGATGCGAGCATGCCTGTATCAGACTCGTATAGCTTAAAGGCGGTCGCCTTCTCTGTCCTCTTAAGAGGACTCCGGGCCTCCGTCACCTGGGCGACCATCAAACCGACGCCCGCGTTCACCAGCCATAGGAAATCCTGCTCGTATTTTTGAAGGCGAGCCCCCTCGCCCAGGGATGAAACAACAAAGCGATGGGACTCCGCCTCAAGCTGAACGGGAATTTGTTCGAAAATCGCGCGAACGTTAAACGCTCGAGTCGATGCATATTTAGAGATATCACTTTTGTACTGATCGACTAGCTGAATTTGAAGCTCACGCGTTCTCACGAGCGAATAGCCCGAATCGATATAGTTCTGAACGACCTCCGGCATGCCGCCGCAAACGATATAGGCTCTAAAGTTTTTGAGCATCGCCTCATGAATATAGTTTTCGACGGGTCGCCTTTCGACAAGGCAGCTGCGAATTCCTGCAAGCACATTCTCGCTGACGCTGTTTGCCCAACAAAACTCTTCAAAATCCATTGGCCGCATAACAATGTGCTCGACATACCCCACCGGGAAAGAAGAGATCCCCTTAAACTCAGTCCCAAGCATAGACCCCGAGAAGACATAGCTAAAGCGCCCGTCCTCGACCAACGCCTTCATGAGCGTGACGATCTGCGGATACTCCTGTATTTCATCGACAAAGATAAGCGTATCTCCCTCAACAAGCGGTGCATCCGCAAGAAGGGCCACGCGGTTGATAAAGTCAACGGCGTTCTTAGCGCCAATGAGCACATCTCTTGCCTCGGCATCGAGCAGCAAATTGGCCTCAAAATACGACGCGTAGTTGTCTTTACCAAACGCGCGAATCGCATAGCTCTTGCCAATCTGACGCGCACCGGTAACAAGCAACGCTTTATCGGAGTCGTTCTTCCAGCTCAAAAGCCTGTCAGTGACCTTACGGCGTAGCATTAAAACACCTCATTGACAAAAATTGGCAAATAGATTTGCCCATAATCATACAAAAATTGGCAAATAGATTTGACCCAAATCGTACAAAAATTGGCAGATAGCAAAGATTCGCTTAGGTCTCAAAGCCAGCGAGCCAGCACGGTGCTTTGCGAAAAGGCTGGCGGCGCCGTTGTTGAGGGTGGCCAGGTTGGCAGTGGCGCCGTTAGCGTTCTCGGCTGCTTGGGTGGGCAGGAGCGAAAGTGCGTCAGCGGCGTTCATGCAATACCCGACGGTAAAGTTCTATACTGCAAACTCACAGTCGCTTGCCGCAAAGTGAAGCGCGTTCGGCTATCCCTTTTGTTGGATGAAAAGCCCCGTGTTATTGCAAGGGTGCATACTTGTCTTGCAAGTGCATAGAATCTCGTATAGTGCGAGTAAATAATTGCAGTGTCCGTTATGTGTTTAGCAAAGATATAGTTTGCATAATCCAGCCTAATCTCTGCTCTAATTAAATAAAGTCGCACGTAGATGACGTAAACATGTGTGAGCTGGGCTTCTTTACGCTGAGCGGGTAAAAACGACCGTTCACCGTTAAACTATTTTCAAAATGAATAAAATGAGCGATAAAGAGAATATAAACCTTAATAAACTCGCGTATTGCACGGACGCGGGTTATTAATGGGTTGTAGGCCTTTTACAGAAAGGATTCCAGCAATGTCTAAGCCTCTTGGCAAGCCCGATCGTATCGTCGTCGCCCTTGGCGGCAACGCCCTCGGCAACAACCCCGTTGAGCAGATCGAGGCCGTGAGCAACACCGCTCACGCTCTTCTCGGCCTGATCGAGCAGGGCAACGAGATCATCATCACCCACGGCAACGGCCCGCAGGTCGGCATGATCCAGAACGCCTTCGCCGCCGCCCACGACGCCATCGGCACTCCCGAGATGCCGCTGCCCGAGTGCGGCGCCATGTCCCAGGGCTACATCGGCTATCACCTGCAGCAGGGCATTGGCCGCGAGATGCACAAGCGCTATAAGCGCTGGCACGCCGCAACCGTCGTCACCCAGATCGAGTGCGACCCGGACGATCCCGCGTTCAAGAACCCGACCAAGCCGATCGGCCCCTTCTACACCGAGGAGCAGGCCAAGGAGTTCATGGCCGAGGACCCCTCCAAGGTCTTCGTCGAGGATTCCGGCCGCGGCTGGCGTCGCGTCGTCGCTTCCCCCGATCCCAAGAAGATCGTCGAGGCTGACTCCATCCTCAACCTGCTCGACAACGAGTTCATCGTCATCGCCTGCGGTGGCGGCGGCATCCCCGTCGTCCGCGACTACGAGAACAAGGGCTGCTACAAGGGCGTTCCCGCCGTCATCGACAAGGACCTGGGCGGCGAGCTGCTGGCCGAGGACTGCGACGCCGACGTCCTGTTCCTGCTGACCGCCGTTGAGCATGTCGCCATCAACTTTGGCAAGCCCAACCAGGAGGAGCTCGAGGACATCACCGCCGACGAGGCCGAGCGCCTGGCCGACGAGGGTCAGTTCGGCAAGGGTTCCATGGAGCCCAAGGTTCGCGCTGCCATCAAGTTCGCGCGTTCCCGCAAGGGCCGCACCTGCATCATCGGCGCCCTGGACAAGGCCGCCGAGACCATGGCTGGCCAGCAGATGAGCGCCGTGACCGGCGGTCTCAACATCCCGGGGCTCTTCTAGGATGAGCCCCTCCCCAAACGATGGGCGTGCGCTCCAGCGGCTGCTGGACGAGCTGGGCAGGCTGCCGGGCATTGGCCCCAAATCTGCCCAGCGCATTGCGTACTACCTGCTTGAGGCCGATGCCGAGGAGGCCCGCCGCCTGGCGCAGGCCATCCTCGAGGTCAAGCAGCAGGTGCACTTCTGCCCCGTCTGCTTCAGCTACGCCACGCGCGAGACGTGCGACGTCTGCTCGGACTCCTCGCGCGACCGCGCCTCAATCTGCGTGGTCTCCGAGCCGCGCGACGTGCAGGCCATCGAGCGCACGGGCAGCTACCACGGCCTCTATCACGTGCTGGGCGGCGTCATCAGCCCCATGGACAAGATCGGCCCCGAGCAGCTCCACGTCCGCGAGCTGCTCCAGCGCCTGGCGGACGGCGAGGTCAAGGAGGTCATTCTGGCCACCAACCCCGACGTCGAGGGAGAGACCACCGCAACGTACCTCTCGCGCGTCATTCGGCCCCTCGGCGTGCGCGTGACCAGGCTCGCCAGCGGCCTACCCGTTGGCGGAGACCTGGAGTACGCTGACGAGGTGACCCTCGGCCGCGCCATCGAGGCCCGCCGCGAGGTCTAGCCCGGCCAAGACCGGCAAGAGAGAAGGAAGTTCCATCATGGCAACCAACCAGTTCGGCAGGCACGGCGCGCCCTCACACGCGGCGCACTCCGCGGCCGGGCGCCCGTCGGCCGGCCACGCGTCCAGCGTGGCGGACGGCCAGCGCCT
>CABUVC010000160.1 GCA_902494855.1 uncultured Collinsella sp. | reverse complement strand
GGCGAGGTCGAGTCGTATCTCCATTTGGACGAAAAGCGCACGCGCGTGACCGAGCTCGAGGCTAAAAGCGTCGCCCCCGGCTTTTGGGATGACGCCGACGCTGCCCGTGCCACCATGGAGGAGATCGCGCGCACCAAGGAAGATATCGCTGCCGTGGACACCGCGCGCGGCGAGCTTTCCGATGCCCGCGCCGCGCTGGAGCTTGCCGAGGAGATGGGGGATGACCCCGATGCCGCCGCCCTTCGCGAGGAGGCTACAGCCACGGCTGAGCGCCTGGCCCGTGCCATCGATGAGCTTGAGCTTTCGAGCTGGTTTACCGGTGAGTTCGATCACGGCGATGCCATTGTGACCATCAAGCCCGGACAGGGTGGTCTGGAGGCCCAGGACTGGACCTTCATGCTCTTTAAGATGTACATGAAGTACTGCCAGCGTCGCGGCTGGAAGGTCACGATTAACGACTGCCCCGCTGCTGAGGTCATCGGCATCGACCGCGCGACCTTTACCGTCGAGGGCAAGGACGCATTTGGCATGCTGCGCGCCGAGGCCGGCGTCCACCGCTTGGTTCGCATTAGCCCCACCGACGACAAGAAGCGCCGCCAGACCACGTTTGCCGGCGTCGAGGTCATCCCCGTGCTACCCGATGATATCGACATCGAAATCAGTCCCGATGACATCCGCGTGGACGTGTACCACGCGAGCGGCCCGGGCGGTCAGGGCGTTAACACCACCGACTCCGCCGTGCGCGTGACGCATTTCCCCAGCGGCATTGTGGTCACCTGCCAAAACGAGCGCAGCCAGATCCAGAACAAGGCCGCGTGCATGCAGATCCTCAAGGCTCGCCTGTACGAGATTGAGCTCGAGAAGCGCGCCGAGGCCCTGGATGAGATTCGCGGACCCAAAACCACGATTGGTTTTGGCAACCAGATCCGCAGCTACGTGCTCTACCCGTATCAGATGGTTAAGGACCTACGCACGGGCGTTGAGACCAGCAACGTCGAGGCAGTTCTTGACGATGGCGACCTGGACCCGTTTGTTATTGGCTACCATCGCTGGGCCACCGGTAACGCTGACGCGGAGACCCCATCTGCATAAACCGCCCGGTTTATGTGGAAATGGATTAAAACCCTCCCAGCAGGGTGGTTTTGTATCCAGAGCAAACCCTGCGCAGGGGTGGTTTTTGTCCGGCGAATCGGTAGAATCGAATACAAGAAGAAGTTCAAAGCGCATCCGATGGGGTGCGCTTTTTTGAGGGAGGCAGCATGGCATATCGTCTGGACATCAAGCGCATTCTTTCGATGAACTTCTTTCACGATCTGCCCCAGATCATGTTGGGGTGTGCCTTGGCCGCCATCGCGACCGACCTGTTTTTGATTCCCAATGGTCTTGCCGCCGGTGGCGTTACGGGCCTTGCGACTATTATCCAGGCAGTCGGCGCGGCGCGAGGCGTGTCGCTTCCCGTCGGTATCCAGACCATCGTGATGAATGCCTTGCTGCTGCTGGTCGTTATGCGCGAGGGCGGCATGTTCTACGTGGTGCAGACCGCGACGGGCTTTGTGCTGCTGGGATTCTTTACCGATCTGTTCGCCCCGTTTGTAGCGCCGCTGGCACATGCAGACCTGATGCTTCCCGCTATGTGGGGCGGCATTATCACGGGCATCGGTTACGGCATGGTGTTGCGCGCCGGCGCCAACACCGGCGGCTCGGACACGATTGGCCAAATCATCTCGCGTAAGACCTCGCTGCCGGTGGGTTCGACCGTCATGGCAATCGATGTTGCCGTGTGCGCGCTGTCGGCCCCGGTCTTTTCAATCGAAAACGCGCTATATGCAGGCCTTTCGATGGTCATTAGCGGCTACGTGATCGATGCCGTGGTCGATGGTGGCAACAAACGCCGTATGGTACTCATCATCTCGGACAAGTTCCCTGATATCGCTGCCGATATCATGTATGGCCTGGGTCGTGGTTGTACCAAGTTTAAGGCGACTGGCATGTATTCGGGTGCCGAGAAGCCGGTGATTATGGTCATCGTGAGCCGTCGAGAGCTCAATACCCTCAAGACGATCGTGCGCGAGCGCGATCCTCGCGCCATTGTGACGGTCGCTGACGTTACGGAAGCCTTCGGCGAGGGATTCAAGGACATTAGCGCGTAGGGTCGATCGCGTTCCATCCAAAAGACGTTCACATTGATAAACCGTTTCATCAGCGGTTCTGCCTGCTAAATTGTTCAAATAATGATAAAAACTCTGGTAAAGCCATCAGTTTCCAGCATAATGAATGACGTACGTGCATTGCGGCTGTGTTGGGATTACCTTCGGTGCCGTGCGCATTTTGTCTAATGAGGATGAAAGGAAGGCACAATGAGCGACGAAGAGCTCAAAAAGGTTGCCAACGAGGTAAGGAAGGGCATCGTCACCGGCGTGCACGCTGCCAAGTCCGGCCATCCGGGCGGTTCGCTCGGCGCTGCCGACATCATGACCTATCTGTACTTTGAGGAAATGAACGTCGACCCGGCCGATCCCCGCAAGGCCGACCGCGATCGCTTTGTGCTCTCCAAGGGCCACTGTGCTCCGGGTCTGTACGCCGTGCTCGCCGAGCGTGGGTTCTTCCCCAAGGAGGACCTCGAGACGCTGCGCCATATCGGTAGCCACCTGCAGGGCCATCCCAACATGAACGACACCCCGGGCGTCGACATGTCCACCGGCTCGCTTGGCCAGGGCATCTCCGCCGCCGTGGGCATGGCCGTTGCCGCCAAGCACTGGGGCGATACTTACCGCACGTACGCCCTGCTGGGCGACGGCGAGAGCGAGGAGGGCCAGGTCTGGGAGGCCGCCATGTTTGCCGGCAACCAGCAGCTCGATAACCTCTGCGTGATCGTCGACCACAACGGCCTGCAGATCGACGGCCCCGTTGAGGAGGTCAACGACCCCATGCCGCTCGCCGACAAGTTCCGCGCCTTTAAGTTCCACGTGGTGGAGCTCGCCGACGGCAACGACTTCGACCAGATCCGCGCCGCCTTTGCCGAGGCTCGCGCTACCAAGGGCCAGCCGACCGCCATTATCGCCGAGACCCTGAAGGGCAAGGGCGTGTCCTTTATGGAGAACCAGGTTGGTTGGCACGGCAAGGCCCCCAACGATGAACAGTTTGAGCAGGCCATGGCAGAGCTCACGGCCGCCGGAGAGGAGCTCTAGGATGGCAGACGTCAAGAAAATCGCCACGCGTGTAAGCTACGGCGAGGCCCTCGTCGAGCTCGCCAACGAGCACGATGACTTTGTGGTCCTCGACGCCGACCTGGCCGCCGCCACGCAGACCGGCAAGTTTAAGGCCGCCTGCCCCGACCGCTTCTTCGATGTGGGCATTGCCGAGAGCAACCTGATGGGTGTTGCCGCCGGTATCGCAACCACCGGTCGCGTTGCCTTCGCGAGCACCTTTGCCATGTTCGCCGCCGGCCGCGCCTTTGAGCAGGTCCGCAACTCCATTGGCTACCCGCACCTCAACGTTAAGATTGGCGCCACGCACGCCGGTATCTCGGTGGGCGAGGACGGTGCCACGCACCAGTGCTGCGAGGATATCGCCCTGATGCGTGTCATCCCCGGCATGACCGTGATCGTTCCCGCCGACGACGTCGAAGCCCGCGCCGTGACGCGCGCCGCCTACGAGTGCGACGGTCCGGTGTACATGCGCTTCGCTCGTTTGGCCTCGCCGGTTATCAACGACCCCGAGACCTACAAGTTCGAGTTGGGTAAGGGCATTGTCATGCGCGAGGGCGCCGATGTGACCATCATCGCCTGCGGCCTGATGGTCGGCGAGGCTCTCGAGGCTGCCGAGCAGCTCGCTGCCGAGGGCATCGACGCCGAGGTTATTAACATGCACACCATCAAGCCCATCGACGCCGACCTGATCGTCAAGAGCGCCACCAAGACCGGCCACGTCGTGACCGTCGAGGAGCACTCTGTGATCGGTGGCCTGGGCAGCGCCGTT